>CACALG010000006.1 GCA_902533295.1 uncultured marine group III euryarchaeote
AATTCAGTAAAGCTGGAATACCTACGCGTAAACAAGAATATTGGAAATTTTCGGATCCGTCTGTAATCCTAAACTTAGATTTAGAATTCAATGATTCACTTAATGAAATTGATGAGGATTATGATTTAATATTATGCAATGGAAAAATCGCAAAAAACAAAATTAATTGTAAAACTGGTAGTATTTCTGAAGGTATCATCCAAGGAGATATTAATGAAAATGTTTTAGGAATTAAAGAAAATCCTTTTTTAAATCTAAATAATGCCTTTGCAATAAATGGAATTTATATGTATTTAGAAAAGAATTCAGAAAATAACATACGAATTCTTAATCTAGTAAATAATAATGGAATTGAACAAGCAGTTTATCCAAAAATTGTAATTATTGCTGGAGAAAATAGCAATACTACAATCTTTGAAGAGGTAAGAATAACTGGAAAGGGTACTAATTTTGTAAATTCAGTTACTAATATCTTTATGAATCAAGGATCTAATCTAGAACACATAATTTTAGATGATTATGCAGCTAAAACTTACCACATTTCGAATATTTACGCCGAACTTAAGACAGATAGTAACTTAATATCACATAACTTTTCAATTGGAAAGAAATTTGCAAGAAGAGATTATAATATTGAGCTAGCTGAAACTGGGACAAATTGTGATTTGAATGGCCTGTATTTTGCTACTAATGAAGAACATATTGACCACCATACTACTATTGAGCATATGAAGAATAACTGTACTAGTAATGAACACTACAAAGGAATACTGGGTGGAAAAGCAGTAGGCGTCTTCAATGGAAGAATTCATGTACATCCTGATGCGCAAAAAACTGACGCAATACAAAATAATCAAAATTTATTATTGACGGATGATGCAATTATACATACAAAACCTGAATTGGAAATATATGCAGATGACGTAAAATGTACACACGGAGCTACAGTGGGTCAACTCGATGAGAAAGCAATGTTCTACCTCAGGGCAAGAGGATTAAATAATGATGAAGCAAGAAAATTACTCATGCGTGCATATGTTGGAGAAATTATTGAAAAAATAAATAATGAAAAAATAAGAAACGAAATGATGGAAATTGTAATTGATAAATTACCAAAAGGAGACTGATGCCACTCAGTGATATTAAATCTGATTTTCCCACCCTAAACCAAAAAATAAATGATAATGATTTAATTTATTTGGACAATGCTGCAACTACTCAAAAACCTATATCTGTAATTAATGCAGTAAGTGATTACTACAAAAAAACTAATTCAAATATTCATCGAGGTGTGCACACATTAAGTCAAGAAGCCACCGAAAAATATGAAAACGCTAGGAAAAAGATTGCTAAGTTTATTAATTCAAATGAAAAGGAAATAATCTTTGTTAGAGGTGCTACAGAAGCAATTAACCTAGTTGCTAACAGCTATGTTCGACCCTTGCTAAAACCAAAAGATCAAATTATAATTACAGAAATGGAGCACCATGCAAACATCGTACCTTGGCAAATTGTTTGTAACGAAAAAGAAGCCGAATTAAAAATTCTTCCAATTAACAAGAAAGGCGAACTAGTTATCAATGAATTAGAAAAACTAATAAATGAGAAAACAAAATTTATGGCAATAAATCACGTTTCAAATTCATTAGGTACTGTTAATAATATTAGAAAAATTGTAGAGATAGCTCATAAACATAATGTTAGAATTCTAATCGATGGAGCTCAAGCTGTACAACATATTCCTGTTGATGTGAAAAAAATAGATGCGGATTTTTATTGTTTTTCAGGTCACAAGATATATGCGCCTACAGGAATTGGTGTATTGTATGGAAAAAAGAATTTATTAGAAGAAATGCCACCTTACCAAGGAGGTGGGGATATGATTAAATCCGTAACTTTTGAAAAAACCATATACAATGATGTCCCGAATAAATTCGAAGCAGGGACTCCAAATATTTCTGGTGCTATTGGGCTTGGTACTGCAATCGATTATATTTTAGAAATAGGTATTGAAAATATAGCCAAACACGAGGCAGAGTTACTCAACTATGCTTCTGAAAAAATTAGAAAAATAGATGGAGTTGATATTATTGGAAATGCAAAAGATAAAGCGAGTGTCTTGTCTTTCACAATAGAAAATATACATCCTCATGATATAGGAACAATTATGGATTCACAAGGAGTGGCAATAAGGGCTGGAAATCATTGTACTCAACCCATAATGGATTTTTATTCGATTCCAGCAACGGCTAGAGCTTCGTTTGCAATTTATAATGATAAAACTGATGTAGACAAATTAATTTCTTCTGTTAGAAAAACTATAGAGGTCTTTAGATGAATCTTGATGAATTGTATCAAGAAGTGATTTTAGATCACAGTAAGAATCCTCGAAACAAAACAGAATTAGAAAATTTTACACACGAAGCAAAAGGACATAATCCTCTTTGTGGAGATCAAATTTCAATACAAATTATAATGAAAGGAGAAGAAATTTCAGATGTGAAATTTACTGGTGCTGGATGTGCAATTTCAACTGCATCTGCCAGTATCTTGACTGAAGCAATCAAGGGCAAAAGTAAGAATGAAATTGAAAAAATATTCGAAAACTTCCACAATTTAGTAACTGGAAATAAAACTGAGGAAGATTTAGGAAAATTAACAATATTTGAAGGTGTGCAGAAATATCCCGTAAGAATTAAGTGCGCAACTCTTTCATGGCATGCCTTAATGGCTGCAATTAATGGTGAAAAGGAGACCTCAACTGAATGAGCAAAAAATTAGAGAAGGAAATTGTTGAAGCCATAAAACAGGTATACGATCCTGAAATTCCTGTAAATATCTATGAATTAGGTTTAATCTACGAAATAGACATTCAGAAAGATGGAAATGTAGAAATTACAATGACCTTGACATCACCATTCTGTCCTGTTGCAGGGTCATTACCTAAAGAAGTAGCTGCAAGAGCTTCTGAGGTTGAAGGTGTGAAAAAAGCAAATGTTGAATTAGTATTTGAACCACCCTGGAGTATGGAACTAATGTCTGAAGAAGCAAAACTTAAGCTAAATCTTACAGGAAACTTTTCAGCATAAATATGAGAGAAATTAATGTCACAGGATTGCAATGTACTCAAGCAGTTATGGCCGTTCTAAGAGAAGTTGTTTCTATGAAAGAGGAAGAAGAAATGCACATAACCTATGAAGAGCCAAATGCTAGAAGAGATATTTTAGCAATGGTTAAAAGAAGAAAATATAATCTTGTTAAAGACAAAAGTAAATTATTGATTATAACCAAATAAATATGAAAAAAGACATAGAGGCACTAGTAGAAGCAAGATTACCTACTAAATTTGGTAACTTCAAACTAATCGCTTTTCCTGGAGATAATAAAGATAAAGAAAATCTTGCGTTAATTATGGGTGAAATTAAGAATGATTCATTAGTTCGAATTCATTCCGAGTGTTTTACTGGGGATGTTTTGCATTCAATGAGATGTGATTGCGGTGAACAACTGGATTTAGCAATGCAGAAGATTTCCAAAGAAGGAAATGGCATAATTGTTTATCTAAGGCAAGAAGGAAGGGGCATTGGATTAGTGAATAAACTCAAAGCTTATAATCTTCAAGATGAAGGAATGGATACTGTTGAAGCAAATATTGCTCTAGGCTTCAATGCTGAACTGAGAGATTATAGCAATGCTAGTAACATACTAAGGACTTTAGGTATAGAAAAAATAAGACTATTAACTAACAATCCTTTAAAAGTCGAAGAATTAGAAAAAGAAGGATTCAGAGTCGAACAAGTAACGCATAAAACTATAGCAAACAAAGAAAATAAAGATTATTTAGAAACAAAAGCTTCTAAAATGAATCATAAACTTTGATTCATCTTACAAAATTGGATTTCGGACTTTTGTTTGATGGTTTACCTGCAACAATCATAATCCAGAGAACAAACATAGACATAATTAATGCATATTGACCTACATGCCACCAAAAATAATGATATGTCTCCCAAGTACTTACTTCCCATGTATGGATTATAGGGTAAGAAGAGAGAATTCTTATTAGATTCTCAATGAAAATAAAAATTATTGCATAACCTGCCCATTTCAAACGAACCATCGGTTTCACACCTCTAAAACAAAGAATTAACATGCTCAAGAAAACAGTTTCATGGAGGCCTGTACATTCTGAAACTATTTCCAAATCTATCATATCTGTATAAACTAACTTTGTGGAATATTCGCCTCGAATAAATACTTCAATTCCAAAAGCACTATCTATTAAATAAATAACCCAAGTCAAGAATTGTTGATAAAGTAAAAGTGAGTTTTCACCCTCTGTCAATTCCTGAAATAAAAGATCAATAGGAACGACAAAGAACATCACTAAGGAAAAATTATAAGCTACGCCTACCAATACTTTTTCAGATTTTTTTTCTGCATTGAATGATTTGCATAGATAATTTTCACCCTTATCCAAATAAAATGCTAAATTGTCTGAATATCTTGAGACAATATGTGCAAAATCAGTTGCAATTGGACCTTTCCAGAATAAAATAGAAAGAAAAAATACTGAAGTAAAAAGACAAGATAAACCATATGCTAAATTGGAAGAACTAAAAGAAACAAATATCAAAAATATTGAACCCAGAAATATTACTCCCCTAAGGAGTTCATCCTTTGTTAATGATGGCAATTTTGTGGTTTCAAAGCTATCGCTCACTTAATATGCAAAGATAAATGTAGATAAAAGGTATACTTCAATTTTTTTCGTAAAATATTATTGCTTCTTTGAGAACTGAACGTGCGTTATCATAAGTCAATTGTTTTGAGGCTGATGTAAAATCAAACCATCCATAATCTACATGTTCATGACTTAAATTGATTTTTGTTTCAATAGTTGTTGCAATAAAAAAAACAACTTCTTTAGCGATTTTTCTCTCTCCTTTTTGAAAAGTATAATTTATTGTTTGCCGAAATTTATTTGATAAAATAATATTCTTTATTCCTGTTTCCTCTTCAAGCTCTCGTTTCGCAGTTTCAGCTTCTGTTTCACCTTTATCAACATGGCCCTTGGGAAAATCCCAATGACCTTGTAATTCCCAATCTCCTTCTTTTTGACCTGTAGCATACTGCAAGAGCAATACTTTTTGCCCATTGAATAGAACAACGCCACAAGATTTTTCCATATTACTATAGCTCAAACTGGACTATAACCAATTAACTATAACACATAAATGAGATTAATCTCTGCGGGAACGTGCTAAAGCTGAAGCCACAATACCTAATGCAAATATTGTGAATATAGGGTCAAAACCAGGTAAGAAAACACCACGAACCCAAAGTGTTGCTGTAACTGAACGTGCTTCAGTTTCACCCTGCAAGGTGGTTGCTACTTCCATAATAACTGTATGATACTCATTACTCCAACCTATTACTGTGCCTCTTGGAGTCGCGAGTGTTAATTGAACTGGTTGTTCACCAGCTGCGTCAATTTGATACTGAGCTGCGGCCAATGCCACAGTAAAACCGGCCTCCTCAAGATCCTCTTGATTCAGAACCTGAACTGCAACAGTATCCTGATAATTTCCATTATTAACTGCTGTAAATGTTAGAACAAATTCTTTACCTGGCCCTATTCTTTGGAAAGGCTGAGTAGCTTGAACTGACAAACGAGCATACTGTTCAACGATAACTGCAAATCCTGCATTTTTGTTAACTTGATTTAATTGAGTATTAGTCTCTCTTCCTGAAGCTAAAGCACTAACTTGGACCGTTTTGTAAGAAGAACGAGTTAAAGCTAAAGCACAAATCGGAACAGTTATACTTCCACCGGGACCTAAAGTAACTGAAACTGCACCTGGAGAAATAGTAACGCCTCCTCCTGAAAGTGCGACATCTACATCAATTGTAGCTTGCCCCTCATTACTTACAACCATTTCTGTACATCCTACACCACTCGCACCAGGCCTAACATCGAGTGTAACTTGACCATTAGTGAAAGCTATAGAATAAGCAACAGCTGCCTGTGCTTCAGCAGGTGGACTGAACATTACCATAGCTGTTCCCAACATTAGGGTCGCAAGCAAAACTGCTTTCGAGATTTTAGTTGCCATATTTTTCTCCGAGAGGTGTCTTCTCTATCAAACACCGAATTTGCACTTTAGCTGACCCATAAAAAGGCTTACCTTACTAAAATAACCTAAAAAAAGGCCTATTGCGAAGCCATTTTAGCTTTCAATTCCTCACCTGTGGGCTCAACAAGAATTGAATTGTCTTCGAATAAAATAACAGGTATTCTTCTAACGCCATTATTCAGTTCAATTGCTTTTTCAGTAGCTTCCTGACTATTTTCTATGTTAATAAATTCATAGTTTGTTCCTAATTCCTGAAATACTTCTTTCGCGATTACACAATCTTTGCAAGTGGGCGTACCATACATCTTTATGTTTGACATTAATTATCCTCCATATATGTTTCAACATCTGGACAGGAACATATTAGGTTTCTGTCTCCCCAAGTATTGTCTATTCTACCGACTGATGGCCAGAATTTGTAACCTTTACTGTGTTCGGCAGGATAAGCCGCCGACATTCTAGAATAAGAATGCTTCCAATCATCTGAAGCAATCTCCAATGCTGTATGAGGTGCTCCACGCAATAGATTATCATTTGGATCCTTAACTGTGTCTATTTCAGATTTTATAGAAATCATAGCATCACAAAATCTATCCAGTTCCGTTTTAGATTCTGATTCTGTTGGTTCAATCATCAATGTATTAGGTACTGGCCAAGACATAGTGGGTGCATGATACCCATAATCCATTAACCTTTTAGCAATATCCTCTACTATCAATCCAGCTCTAGATAGTAATTCCCTAGTATCTAATATACATTCATGTGCGACAAAACCCTCTTTACCAGTATACAAAATTTCATAGCTATTTGATAATCGTTTAGCAACATAGTTAGCATTCAATATTGCAACTTGTGTTGCTTCTTTCAATCCTTCTGGACCCATCATAGCAATATATGCCCAAGAAATTGGAAGTATGCTAGCACTTCCCCAATTAGTTGCAGATACAGGACCTACTTTCCCTGTAGGACATATTGGATTTGATGGTAAAAAATCAACTAAATGTGATGCCACTCCAATAGGACCCATTCCTGGCCCCCCTCCACCATGTGGAATACAGAATGTTTTGTGTAAATTAAGATGACAAACATCGGCGCCAATCTCTCGAGGCTTACAAAGTCCAACCATAGCATTCATATTTGCTCCATCCATGTAAACTTGACCACCGTGTGAATGTACTACTTCACAAACTTCCTTTATACTTTCTTCAAAAACTCCGTGAGTTGAAGGGTATGTTACCATTATAGCACCTAAAACTTCTGAATGCTTTTCAGCTTTTAGTCGAAGATCTTCTAAGTCAATATTGCCTAAATTATCACAAGCAATTCCTACTACTTTCATTCCTGCCATTACTGCAGTTGCAGGATTGGTTCCATGTGCTGATGTTGGGATTAAGCATACCTTCCGTTGGGTATCATTTCTTGATTGATGATATCCTCGAATCGCTAGCATTCCTGCATATTCACCTTGGCTACCAGCATTCGGTTGTAACGAAATTCCTTTGAAACCGGTTATCTCAGATAGCCAAGATTCTAACTCTGAGAATAGTTCCATATATCCTGAAACTTGATTAAATGAAGCATAGGGATGAATATCAGAAAATTCAGGCCAAGTAACTGCCTCCATCTCTGCAACTGCATTAAGCTTCATAGTACAAGAACCCAAAGGAATCATACTTGTGTTCAAAGAAAGATCTTTGGATTCCAATTTGTGAATATATCTTAACATCTCCGTTTCAGAATGATATTGATTAAATATTGGATGAGTTAAATAATCAGATTCACGAATTAATGATGATGGTATTCCTATTGATTTAGGATCTGACCATTCAACTTTGAAAAATTCAAGAAGTGATTGAATATCTGATTCGGTAGTCGTCTCATCCAATGAAATTCCTATGGAATCTCCGTAATCCCAGAAATTTATTTTATTTTCAATTGCTTTAGATATAATCTCTTTGTCCTTTTTCTCTACTCTAATAGTATCAAAAAACGATTTTGATTTTATTTTGTAACCGCCGGCTACAAGACTTGAATGTAAAACATTTGTTAGGTAATTGACTCTTTGTGCTATTTTTTTTAGTTTATTTGGGCCGTGATAAACTGCATACATAGAGGACATTATGGCCAAAAGTACTTGAGCTGTACAAATGTTACTGGTCGCTCTATCTCTACGAATGTGTTGTTCTCTTGTTTGCAATGCCAACCGTAGAGCTGTATTGCCATGTATATCTTTCGATAAGCCTACAAGCCTACCTGGTAAATTTCTCTTAAATTTTTCTTTCGTGGCTATAAAAGCCGCATGAGGCCCTCCAAACCCCATAGGAACTCCAAATCTTTGTGAATTTCCTATTACTATATCTGCACCCCACTCACCAGGTGGTTTCAGTAAACATAATGATAATAGATCAGTAGCAACGATAACTAGGCTTCCATTCGAATGAGCTTGTTCTACTATTCTTGAATAATCTTCTATAGATCCTGAGCTTGTAGGATATTGCAATAATATAGCAAAAGTATCTTCATCAATTGATGCGGTGCCTTTTACTATCTTTAGCCCCAAAGGGTCTGCTCTAGTTCTAATTACATTGTGTGTTTGTGGATTAATATCCTCTGATAAAGCAAACGTAGAACGGCGACCTCGTAGTGCATTACAAGCCATACTCATAGCTTCAGCAGCTGCAGTAGCTTCATCGAGAAGTGATGCATTAGCAATCTCCAGACCTGTAAGATCGCAAACCATTGTTTGAAAATTAAGAAGTGCCTCAAGTCTACCTTGAGCAATTTCGGCTTGGTAAGGTGTATACTGGGTATACCATCCAGGATTTTCAAGAATATTTCTTTTGATAACGCCTGGAGTTATAGTTCCATAATATCCATGTCCCAAATAATTGTTGAATAATTTATTTTTTGACGCTAACTTTTTCAATTTCATGGCAGCTTCAGATTCAGACAATGCTTCTGGTATAGATAATGAATTAGTGCTGCTTATTGGAGACGGGACTATTGCATCTGAGAAACTAGACAAATCATTGTATCCCATCTCTTTCAGTATTAAGTCTATGTCTGATGGTGCAGGACCTATATGTCTACGGACGAATTTGTCTGGATGGGGATGGGATTTAGACATAAACAAATATCTGACATCATACAAGCGGTGATTATTGAATGTTTCCGTGTGATTTAGGTACCGTTCCATTTATTTGCCCTTGTCTAGTTAGACAAGTCCATGGTAAGGAATGCCACAAGGCTTTTCACCGTGGAAGAAGCGGACAGCTTATTGTCTAAGATTGACCCTATGCTTGTAGAACTTTCTGACCATTCTGTACGTCAGGAAATGTTAGAAGAGCAACTTGAAGAGATTATGGAAGAAGTAAGAGACGATTACAGAGCTGCTTTGAAACCTGGTTGGGAAGATTTACAAGTGGAACTTGAGAACAATATAAACTATGTTAACAATATAGTTCTCGACTTGGGAGCTTTAGGAATAGAAGTAGATGATCCGACATTAGGTGTTATTAATTTCAACTCTTTGAGAGGCATAGAAACTGTTTTCCTTTCCTATAGGCTAGGAGAAACTTGTGTAAATCATTGGCATCAGTTAGATGAGAATTACGAATGTCGTCGTAAAATGGAAAGAGAATTGGATATTATAAGTCAGTAAAACTTTTTTGAATAGGCTGGTTATGCAGGTTTAATGTTTAAGGCGAAAAAGATAACCATATTCATGCCTGAAGAAGGAAAAACTAAAATCTTTGAGAATGTAGAATTTCAATCAAGTCCTGAAGTAAATCTGATTGCTATTTTTCCAGATGAGGGAAAAGAATCAATAATGTTTTCAGGATTAAGTTTTCAAATAGAAATGTGTGAAAAGGATGCAAAAGATTCGTACGAAATGGCACAGAAGGCCCACTCTATGTCTAAAGAACAAATGAAAATGATGCTAGAAAGGGAAACTGGACCTAGTGATAGATTTAGTTCATCGTTTGGATAATGGCTAAGATCAAATTAGTAGTTTTTGACATGGATGGAACGCTACTCAAACCGCGTTCATGCTGGGCATACATACACGAACATTTTGGTACCGATAATTCTGAAATGCTTGAGAAATACATTGAACACAAAATAAGTGATCAAGAATTTGTTAAATCCGATATTAGCCTATGGCAAGAAAAATCCAATAAGAAAGTTAATGAACAATACATTAATTCCATACTTGATGAAATTAAACCAATGGATGGTGCTGAGGAATTAGTAAATCAACTTCATAAGAATAGAATTGAGACTGTCTTTCTAACTGGAGGAATCCAATTTCTTGCTGATAAATGGGCTAAAAAGTGGAACATGAAAAAGGCAATAGGGAATGAATTGATAGATGATGATAATGGGCATTTGATAGCGAAAATTAATGCGAGTGGACATGCAAAGGGACCTGTAATGGAAAAATTGTTGAATAAAATGGACTTGGAGCAAAAACATGTAGCTGCAGTTGGAGATACTGTAGTAGACTTGCCTATGTTTGAAAGGGCTGGATTATCAATTGCAGTGAATACCAATAAAAAAGAAGTATTTGGAAAAGCAGACTATCACCACAATGGAAAATTAATAGAACTTATTTCAATTATTACAAATTGGCAGTAAGTATTATACGTATGTATACATTGATTATACGTGCCCCTCAGTAAGAATGTGCTAATTCCAGTAGTTTTGTTATTTTCCTTATTACTTATTGGTAATGCAAATGCAGATGAAACTGATATTGACATTACATCTATAAGATACACAAACGATTTTGTTAATGGAGAGGCCGTAACGGTCGTATCAAGTGGAAAAGATGCAGCAACTGAATACAAATATAACCTATACGATGATGACGATGATGATTGCGATACGCAATCGTGTTTACCTGAAAATTGGTATGTCTCTGATTTTGATGATAGTAGTTGGAGCATGGGGGCTGCACCATTTGGAAATGATGAAATTAATGGAATCACTCCAGGTACTATTTGGCAAACTGAGAGTGGATTAGACGATTATATAGTAATACGACATTATTTTAATTATACTAAAGAAGAAAATATACTAAGTGCAACACTAAATGTGGCTCATAATAATTACTACATGGCCTATCTAAACGGTAATTTAATTCGAGATTGTTCTTGGTATCAAAATCATGATGGATGTTACGAAGGTGATCCTGAATATTGGAATAACAGATTGACCTATGATGGAGGGTATCAATCAGGTCCAAATCCTGATTGGTTAATAGATGGTGAAAATGTTCTTGTTATTCTTGGAATTGACATTACTTGGGGAGGAGATACTGAACAGTGGTTAGACGTAGAATTATTAGTGAACGTTCAATCATGGAAGGATCCACCAATTGTTCTTGGCGACGAATTAGTTTTACGTATTGATTACTTCAATAGTGGAGATACCAATGAAACTGACATAAATATTACTCTAGAAATTGAACAAGTGTTGTATTCTAATAAGACAATAGACATCGAAAATAATCAAACCTATGAATGGCAAGTCTATTGGAAACCTAATGAATTAGGTGACTTTAATATTACTGCAAAAGTTGGTGAAAAATATTTAACAAAAACTATCCATGTTGGATATTATGCATATAGTGTAAATTTTTCAAGTAAGTATAAAACTACAAATATGGACGAAAGTACACAATTTGAATTTATATTAAAAAATGAAGGAGATGTGAACGATAATTTTACTTTTTATCTAAATGGAATTCCATATGATTGGGATTACTCATTTACTCCACAAAAAGCAACACTATCACCAGGTGAATCAATTACTATATTATTGAATATAACTAGCAGTGATGACGCTGAGGCGGGAGACTATGTATTTGGGCCCATTATACTTTCGCAATATTATTCTCAATCTGTTAACACTATACTTCAATCTGGGGCAAGTGCAGAAACTGAATATCGATATGCTATATGGAATGCTAGTGAATTCCCAAGTGAATTCTATTTAGATGACTTTGATACTACAAATTGGACAAATGGTGCAGCTCCATTCGGTAATGATGAATTAAACGGTATTGATCCAAATACACTATGGCAAACTGATGACACAAATGACACCCATATCGCCGCAAGACACTATTTCAATTACACTGGAGAACTAAATTTTAGTCAGTTAAGATTGAAAGTTGCTCACGATGACTATTTCCGAGCTTATCTTAATGGTGAATTGATAAGAGATTGTTTCAGTGGATGGGGATGTGGTGGAAATGGGAATTATTGGGAAGAAATTGAAACTATCAATAATTCGTGGCTTAAAAATGGAGAAAATTTACTAGCTATAGCTGCTAGAGATTCTCTAGGGTATGGAGGAAGTGGAGGCGATGGAAGACAATGGTTAGATATGGAATTAGAAACATTAGATTTGAGATCTAGCTTATGGGGTTTTGAAGAAGTTTATGAAGAATTAACATTAACAGTGAATGAAACTTATGATTTTGAAATATTAGTTCCTATCACAGAAAAACATATTGAAGATGATGAATACGTATTCGCTGTTTGGGTTATAAATAGAGGAAATGTAAAAGACACCTACGATGTCACTGTTTCATTAAATGATACAGAAGCATTTAACATTATTACTTACAATGACGTCTTAGAAGTACCATACAGCCAAGATAGAGATGTAGAATTTAAAATAGGCCTTACTGATGAAATAAATGAATTCTCTATTGGAGAAATAACAATAACTATAACTTCTAGAAATTCTACATCAACATTGTCTGACGGGACTATGTTACTTGCAAGATTATACATTATTCCCGATATTTTACCACCAGGTACATATGCTGAATCTGAACCACTAGTGAATAATTCATCCTTTGAAGTTAGTTGGTTCGTTGAGGATTGGTATATTACAGATGAAGTGATGGGGAATGATACAAAATACTTCATCATAGAATACATGACTGATAATGGTACAAATGGAGAAACTTGGAGTCAATGGACTGTATGGCAAAATTTCACATCTGACCAGACATCAGAGATGTTCACTGATGCAATGGACGGGTACCGGTATAGATTTAGATCAATCGGTGGTGATAATGAAGGACTAATCGAAAACAAGGAAAACAAATATGATACGCAAACAATTGTTGATACGTCTGCACCTTACGCCAGTGTTAGTTTAAGAATGGAAGGAAATATTACAAATTTAGATTACATAGAAATTGAATGGAGCGCTACACATCCAAATATAACAGGATATAGAATTGAATACAGAGTAAATGAGCAAAACTGGACAGAAATAGAAGATTACACTATGGCAAAATGGATTGGGTTTAACATTCCAATAGATGGTGACTATGAATTTAGAGTTATCACATCTGATGAAGCTGGAAACGAAGGAATTTCAGACTTGAGTGAGAAAATAACTGTAGACACTGTTAAACCTATAACTAACATTGTAAAATTGGATAAACTCACAGATGCTGAACAAATAGAAATTGCTATAGAAAATCAAGGAGATACTGTGAATGTTACCTTGTACTATTATTTTGCAAGGGAGAATGAAGAAATGATGCCAATTGTTTGGGACAAATATGGAGATTATCTAATAACTGATTTTCCTGTTTTAGTTTCAATAGAAAACGAATTCCACTACTATTTTAGAATAACTGCATATGATCTTGCTGGAAACCAATTAGTAAATGAAAGTTATGAGGATGTTATTGTTGATAGAGATATTCCACAGAAAATAAGAAATTTAGAAATTACAGATAAAGGTCCAATAAACAACGGAACCACCGATATTGTTCTAACTTTTATGTCGTCTCAATCACAAGATTTGAGTAGTTATAGAATATACCGTTCTACTTCAGAAAACAATATTGTAACGGGAAGAGAAATTGACACTATTGTTACTGAAAATCTTTACATAACATATACAGATTTGAATGTAGAAATTGGGAATACATATTACTATTCAGTTATGGCAGTAGATAGAATGAATTTTGAATCTGAAGCTGAAACTGGATTTATTGTTCTTGAAATTGAAGAAGAAACAATAACAGAGGAAGAAAAAGAAGAAGGTTCTGGAAATATCGCCCTCATTGGTGCAGGAATTGTAGGACTTGTTTCTTTAGCTGGCGCAGGTTATTACTTCACAAATTCGAAACGCTTAACTGGAGCAGATGATGAAATTACGGGGATTGCAGAAGTCGTTGAAACTCAAAACAATTTAGAAGGCAGCACAACTGAATCTAAATTTACAGAAGTTGATGGTGAATTCTTGTGTAGTGCATGTGGCTCTATGTTTGAAATAACTGATGAAAAAACTTGCCCTTCATGCGGAACAATGGATGAGTAATAGGATAGGAAATAACATGAAAAATGTATTGATTGATAAAAATGGTAAAATTGGAACTGTGACTGTGAACAGGCCTAAACAACTTAATAGTATGAACTCTGAGACTAGAAGTGAATTAGCTGAGGCATTTACACAACTAGGAACTGACCCTGAAATTTCAGTTATTTTGCTGACTGGAGCTCCCAGTAAAGCATTCATTGCAGGTGCCGATATCAAAGAATTTTTGAAAAGAAAAATGGATAGTCAAGAAGATTTAGAGAATGACTGGATTGTAACAAAGATAATATCAAATCTAACTAAGCCAGTTATTGCAATGATAGATGGTTTCTGTTTAGGTGGAGGACTAGAAATTGCAATGGCCTGTGATTTAAGAATTGCAAGTGATAGATCTAAATTGGGCCAACCAGAAATAAATATTGGAATTATACCTGGGGCTGGAGGAACGCAAAGACTAACAAGATTAGTCGGAGAAGGGAGAGCAATGGAAATGATTCTGACGGGGAGAATGATAACTGCTGAAGAAGCTTGTAATTATGGAATCTTAAACTTTGTTTTTACGGCTGATGAACTGGAAAGTAAAACCATTGAAATTGCAAATACAATAACTGAAAAATCTTCATTTGCGATTGAACGCGCAAAGAAAAGTGTCAAGGCCGTAGCTGAAATGAACTTAGAAAATGGGTTGAAGTTAGAAAGAGAAATGTTCATAGAATGCGCTAAATCTGAGGATGGAAAAGAAGGAATTACTGCTTTCATCGAGAAAAGAAAGCCTGAATTTAAGGACAAATAGAGGATAAATTGAAACTCGCAGACAAAGTTAAATTCATAACTTCTACTTTAGATGATTTATATCCTGAGCCAGACATACCATTAGATCATGAAAATAATTTTACTTTTCTTGTTGCAGTTATGCTAAGTGCTCAGAGTACTGATAAAAAAGTAAATGAAATAACTCCAAAATTATTTGAAAAGGCGAACACACCTGCTAAAATGAATAAACTAGAAGTGAATGAGATTCAGATTATTATTAGACAAATTGGACTTGCTCCAACAAAAGCCAAAAATATAAAAAAAATGTCGCAACAACTTTTAGAGAAACATCAAGGAGAGGTTCCAAATACTTTTGAAGAATTAGAAGAATTAGCAGGTGTAGGACACAAGACTGCCTCTGTGCTTATGGCGCAGGCATTCAATACCCCTGCATTTCCTGTGGATACACATATTCATCGTCTTGCATATAGATGGGGATTATCAAATGGAAAAAATGTAATGACTACTGAGAAAGATTTGAAAAGAATCTTTGATAAGCATTTATGGAATAAACTTCATTTACAGATAATTTTTTACGGAAGAGAATGGTGTCAGGCTAGAAAAAATAAATGTGATTGTAAAATTTGTTCTAATTTCTAAAAGAGAAGCATAACTATATGGCCCCTTCACAAAATACACAATGATGACTGATTGGGATAAGCGATTCCTAAAATTAGCAAAGCATATTTCCAAATGGAGTAAAGACCCCTCTACACAGGTTGGATGTGTTGTTGTTGGACCTGATAGAGAACTAAGAAGTACGGGATTCAATGGATTACCAAGAGGAATTGAAGATAACGACCAAAGATTAAATAATAGAGAAATCAAGTATCCTTTAATTTGCCATGCAGAAGAAAATGCAATCATGCATGCTGCAAGAATTGGAATGTCTCTGAAAGATTGTACTGCATATGTCACATGGCCACCCTGTACCAGATGTGCTAGATCATTAATCCAAGCTGGAATTTCTACTATTGTTTATCCTAAAGACATAGAAATACCTGACAGATGGATGGAAGATTTTAACCTATCACTCAATATGTTAAAAGAAGCAAATATTAGCTTAAAGACTGGATAATTTATTCTTCGTTTTCGTCTTCTTTGCTTAGAAGTTCTTTAATATTTTTCAAATGTTCAACACCTGTATCGGCTTGAATATTCTCTGTTATGAGATCTCTAACTTTTCCAGGTGATGGAACACCAAATAGGCAATCATTTGGATTATGGCGAACTTTCTTTGATGAACTACGAGAGCCTCCGGCAATCCCAACACTCCCTATTCCTTTAACATCAGAACCTGCACCTGCCACTACCATTGACTCATCGGTTCCCGTTCCTAATCCAGAACCTGTCAAAGGCAAAACTGTGTCGTAGCCAAGTATGCTTCCAATAACTCCTTGTTCCAATTTTATATCTTCAATATGATTATAGCGTACTTGTCTTTCGCTACGATTCATCAGAAAACTACTTTTCAATACAATTCTATTATCTGTTAAAAAATAAGTAAAAGAACGGCGGTAGTAATCAACTGAAAAAATCCCTATTAAAGAAACTGCAGCAGTCATACCAGGTATAAAAACACGTCCAAATTCCATAGTGTCTCCCATGTAGTCTAGGCTTTCATATTGATAATATGAGAGAGTTAGAATTCCAATTACTGCTACTCCTGAATACAAGCGGAAAATACTTTGTCCTCCTGAATCCATAAAGAAAAATCTTGCTGCGAAACCTACAATAAAAAGTCCTAAAGACCAGATTATAGCTCCTGCTAAAACCTCACTATCATTAACATAGTTCTCAATGAAACCGTGTATACCAAAAGGAAAATCTGCAAATTTATCCTGCGCGAAAAAATCATATATGTACCAAGCCCAAAATAATAGCAAAAGGAAAACAATATAAAGATTGAAGAAAGAAAACACATGCGGACTTAGTTTCATCTTCAGTTCTTCACCGCCAAGAAGAGTTATATCAGACATGTTTTGTCAACGGGCGGGTCTTTTAAATGTTTAACACGCCTCTAACATTTATTTATGTGTTTACAATAAAGAAATTAAGACATGGCAGTTAAAAGAAGAGTTGTTAGAAAAAAGAAAAAAAATGAAGCTAGTGAAGCACTAGCAAAAGTATCCGGTGTAGAGGAACTAGAAATAGCTGCAACTATTCTAAAAGAATTAGCACAAAGAAAACAAAGAAAAGGAAAAATAGAAAAACTAGAGAAGAAAAAGAGAGAAAAACCAAAAAAAGAAAATGACTATTCTAAAAATAATGATAAAATAACAAGACTAAATGAACTAGAAACACTACAGAAAGCAGGAATACTAACTATAGAAGAATTTGAAAAGCTTAAGAAAGATCTTCTGGATTAGCTTCTTTTTCAGATAAAGCAACGGAATAAACTCCAACTAATACTATCAAACCTCCTACTATAACTCCTAAGCTAGGAACTTCGTCAAAAATATACCAAGCTAATAAGCCTGAACCGATTGGTTCTGCCAGTAGCGTTATAGAAATAACATATGCAGGAAGGAAAGCTAATGACCAATTTTGCATTGTATGGCCCAATAAAGTAGGAACTAAAGCCATTAGAAAGAACAATTGAAATTCTTTTTGGGGATCATCGAAAGATTTGTATTCTAAGCCTTGAATTATTACTACAAACCACATAGTTAGTGCACTTGAAAGATAAACAACGAATGCATAGGTTGGTAAACTTATATTTTTACGGTGTTTACGCCCACCAAGGTAATACAAACCAGCTAATATACCTGATATAAATGCCAAGAAATTTCCATTGAAATTACCCGGATCCTCAGCTAAATCACCCCAAAAAAGGACTATAATTCCTGATAAAGCAATGAAGGTCCCTCTTATTCCTCTTCCATTTAATTTTTCTCCAAAAAAAATCCATCCAATGATAGAAACATAAACAATATGGCAAGTTCCTAAAAGCACTGATGCTGCAACTGAAGTCGCCTTAACTGATGATATCCAAAAACCAAAATGAGCACCGAGCAGAAGACCTATGAAAACTAACTCAAAAAATTCTCTGGAAGATAAATTTATGAGCTCTTGAAATTTATCTTTTAACAAAAATGGTAAAAAAAGAAAGGTTGCAAATGTTTGCCTATATGATCCAATAACTAAAGGGTCACTACTACTCCAACGGATTAGAATAGCTGATGTTGAAATAGCAAAAATACCAATAACTAAGGCGAAATATGCCATTCTTCTGTTATCATTTTCGCTATTCATGTTTAGAAATTAAACTCACTGGAGTAGATAAATGTCTTCTGGAAGAAGCTGGCGGTTCATACCATCCCAACTTCAAATCTGAAGCTATTTCTATCATTTTAGGTCTTTCATATTTTTCTCCACATTCTTTACATCTATAATATGAATTTTTACCTGAAGAATGGGTTCTTTTCCCACACTTACATAATGGATTACTAGGTTTCCTATAGCGTGGTGCTAAAGATTCTATTTTAATTTTTTCTAGGTTAATGGTTTCCTTTTTGAAACTGCCACAAATAATTAACGAATCGCCAACTTCCAATTTGTCTATAATGTGTCTAAAATTTTTAGTTGGTTCAAAGGCTGCACATTCTATGCTTTCATTATTACTAGTTTGAACAGAAAAAAAACGATGACCGCCCTCTATAACAACTGGCTTTGAAGATACGAACGCTTCTATCCAAACAGAATCACCATCAATAAATTCTGAAATTTCTTTATAGCATAAATGATCGTCTGTAGCTTGATTTGTCTTGTATAAAAGCCAACGAATTGGTTTTTCAGGACCTAACGAATTGAAATTATGAATTAATGTAGAATAATCTGTACCTCTAAAACCCCACAAAACAGGGCAGGGCGAATTTGGGACCATTGCAATTTTTCCATCTAAATCAATGCAGGAGAATACTCCCTCTTTATCTGAAACTTGTTCAACTGATTCAGAAGATATCATTCTAGATGTTCCCCATTTTTTCTCTTCTCTATAAGCAATTAATTCCCAAGTATGAGGAATTATTCCATTGTTTGTATTACCAGACCAAGCCAAAGAACATGCTGCCCCATAAACTCCTCTAGAACCTCTAAAGCCAAAGGCTGTAGCTCCTTCTATAGCATCTTCCAATATTTCTTTAGATACAATACCAGTTACTCCTTGCCAATACAAACCTTCTGGAAGAAACACATCAGATATAACAATCCCTGGTTGTGAATCTGGGTGAGAATGTTTTGTTATTATATTTTTTAGCCTACCAAGAATTGAAGCTTTATCGTAATTTATTTCAATTCCCTTTTCGAAATTAAATATTTCTACTCCTTGAAATTCTCCAATTTTTTGTTTAGGACCAAAACCTTTTCCAAAAGTAAATGAAACGGCTCCATTGCCTCTTGTTTTCCAAGGAACGTTTGGATTCAGACGCACCAATCTTGGATGGCCAATAAGATCGAATTCAGATAATTCCTTGATAACCTCTGTTGCTACCCAAGTAGTACAACCCCCATGTATGGAATCTGTATCATCAATACCTATATGCAACATATTATTCGAAAACAAAAACTCCTTTTTCCCAATTTGGAATCTGCTTAGCTTTAGTTAAATATGCTAATTTTATATCTAAATTTACTGCTGTACCTGCTGGAATATAGGGACATTCACCAGTAAGGCTATAAATCAAAATATCTGTCTGGCCTCTTCTATGGAGTGTTTGTAGCAATTTGACAATATCTATTGAGAAATCAGAATGACTAGCTTCTACTACTTGAGACCAGTCAATTCCTATCGTTACATCCTCTGCATATGCTAAAGCAGCATCTAGCTCCTCAAAACCTTCTAATTTTCTTAACGGAAGAATCACTCTACCTCTATCCGACATAATTAAATCAATGATATCTTCTCCCCAGATTAATCCAAAATCAACATATGTTTTGTCTGGATTCAAAGGTAAAGGAAAAGGATCTGGTCGATTACGAAGTACGCCTCCCATATCCATAACTAATGTAGGATTGTCTGTTTCGGGTACAGATAAATTCGTATTGGACTGCATAAAATTTAGAGCATTCGCTTCCCAAATTGGCTTTACCCTTTTACCAAGATTGTAGGCAATAGCTGTCCAAGTCATAAAAGTTTAGGAACATGTATCAATTTAGTCCTTTCTAAAGGTCTAAAATAACTACAATCTTTGATGGTGGACCTTCTGAAATTTCTAGCATGTGATATGAAACCGCTTTAACTTCAACCCCATAACCATGTTTATTTTCATCATAGAAATCCCCCTTGAGAGTGCCTGAGATTTTATTGGACGGGCCTTTTTTCACAGTGATATCTGCTGAAGAAACTAAAAAATTCTCCGTATCAAAAAGATATATCAGGTGTGAAATATAATTTACAAGTAACGAATCCAAGGTTGTAGCTTCTATTTTTATTTTGAAGTTGTTATTGTCATCAGGTATAATTCCTCCCGTAACGATTTCTGTGAAAGCTAAACTAACTTCATTGAAGGCTTCAACTAGAGTGGTGCTTTCAGCACGTATCCCGGCATCGGCTGTATGTTCAAAGATTTCACGCAATTTTTTGACCAGAATGAAACTCTAATAAAATGGTAGCGGGGGATGGATTTGAACCATCGATCTCCGGGTTATGAGCCCGACGGGATTTCCTAGCTACCCCACCCCGCTACGTCAAAACTAGGGTTAATCTGGCTCCAGAGTATTTCTATCTAAAATAAGCCTGATATAAAATCTTGTTAGTGATAACTGATAAATATATTGTTAGCATAAACACTTTGTGACTGGTGTATTAGCAATTGAAGAAATCAAAAAACAAATAGAGAATTTAGAGGTTCATAATATTCTTGTAGTTATTGGAATAGGAATCGTTTTACTCTATATTATTTTAACAAAGACTAAGAGAGGCAGAGCTGTAAGAAAGAAATTTAGAATCCTACCTAATCTAATTCCAATAGAAGATGATTATGAAACTGAAGTTAAAAAACCTGAAAAATTGGATGGAAGCAGCAGACAGCTTAAGGGAGAAATCATTGAAAATGAGCATGAGATTTTAAATGAATTATTAGGGCAGGAAGGGACTGAAAAATTGGAAGATTTTGAGGAAGAAGATACCATGTCTATTCATGAACATGATGAAAATATCCCTTTAGCTAACCAAAATTTTAGTGGTATGGGTGGACAAATAAAATCAGTCTCTGACGAACAAGAATTTTGTGCAGAATGTAAAAAACCAGTCAAACCTGAATGGAAAGCCTGTCCTTTTTGTGGGGAATTCCTTGAAGAATATGAAGATTAAACTTTCTTACGTTTTAAGAAGGTGAATAAAACCAGTACAAAAACAGTCAAAAAATGACTAGGCCCATAAAGAAGTGGATCATCGCTGCTACTGTCTCCTTCATTTGCTGATTTTTCACCAACAACTAAAGGTAGTGTGATTGAATTGTCAAATCTATTGTTATTTGATTCCGTAACTTTTTGCTCAAAATCAACATAAATTTTCAATATCTTTGAGCCTGAGGATGGATTTTCCCATTGCAAAATAACGGGTTCATTACCAAATCCACCAATTCCCTGTACTAAATTGTATTCATCAATAACTCTAGAACCTTCATATAATTTAACACTAAATGAACCTGTACTCTGACCGCCATTATTGAAAACTATTAATTGAATCTGAATTGGTTCTGAGGCTCTAAGATCTGATTCCGTCAATATAGAAAGTGGTTTACCATTCACAAGAACATCATCTAGGCTAACAGCTAAATCCGAAATTTTATCCAAAGGTACCTCCATAATTATAGACGCAGACAAAGTTGCTGAACCATCACCTGGTGATATAGAATCAGCAGTTAAAACGAAAGTGACTGGTTCTCCCAAAATGTCATCATAGTTTACAGGCCTTACAACGACATCTATCTTCTGCGAGGAGGATTTCTCTATTGTAACTGCTGAAATCTCATTTCCATCTATTTCAGTCCTAATTGTCCAATCACTACGTGCAGTTGTTGTATCTAATTTGTAAGTGTCTCTATCACTGCCTGTATTTCTAAGATTTACACTAAAAGTATAGTAACCATCAATATCTAATTGTTCTGGATCTATCCTAACTTCTTCTGGTGATGAAAGGAAGGCGACTCCATAGGTTCTTACGGTCGTTTCTAGCTTGATTTCATCGTAAATGTTTGAATTTCCAGAAGATGTTATCTGCACTGTAACCTTTTCTTTACTACCGCCAGGTGCAGAGACTGGTGCCTCAACTCTGACTTGAACATACCCATAAAAGCCTGCAGTGAGATCAATTTCTGATTGTGATTTCAAGGTCGCTTCCCAACCTGATGGTAAATCAGAATCATCAATTTCCACTGTAAAAATATCTCGAGTATTACCCTCATTAAGAACTAGGAATTCATAGTCCACTTTGCCTCCTTTTGGAAGTTGACCATTTGGACTATAACCTTCCTCAAATTGAATTTCTAAACCATACTCATCTACTATTAACTCATAATCTATTTCTGTAGCCCATTTATTCCCATAAATGTCTTTGATAGAGAATTTGATAGTATAAACATCTGTAACTATATTAGAATCCTCTTGGTACCACCAAGTGCCCTGGATATACATGGCATAGGAATGCTTTTCTTTAGAAGAAATCGAATTCTTAAAAGTTCCACCACCTGAAATGCCTGCAACCTCTATGGAAGCCGTATTCGAATCTAAATTATCTGCACCAAGCGCATTTGTTACATTAACTTTTATTAGAAGAGAATCTCCATTCATCTCATCGACACGATTATTATCAAAATATCCTAAATAATCATCTGCAATATTTACATGTCTGAAATTAAGTGTCAAATAAGAATCAAATTCAGGTGTATTTGATTTTATCCAAGCGGTATTATTGTCTGTGTCTGGAGCCCAACGAATTTTAGTTTCAAGAATTACTCCAAGAGTAGTATATGCTGGAACTCCATCCGGAAATTGGCTTTTATCTAATGAAGAATCTTCTAATTCAACTGTATAATTTTCACTTAATATCTGTCCAAACGTTGCAGATTTGACAACTTCATCAATCGAGATGTTGGTCATTTTTGTTTTTGCTGGATCAACTGAATAATCTATCCATGTTATGAATAACGTAGTCTTGAGACTTATCTCTTGAACATTCGTTGATTCTACCCATATTACATAACTATAGGAATCGCCCAATTCTATAGGGCCACCCATATTCATTTCCCATGTAGATAAGGAATAATATTCATTTTGAACAGGAGGGTCATTTTGTGCTACCCAGTATTTAGGCCTACTATCTGTAGGGTTATCAAGAGCAAATTTACAATTTTCACCTATACATTCCCGTGAAAGATGGAAGTCAACGTCTGCAAATTCATCACTTTCAGCTTGAGAAGGTATCGCTAATAGTACTGCAAACATCACTAGAGTTAGAATTGTGAGATTGAAGGCGAGATACGAAAATGGTGTCCAACTTCTTTCCATTATTATGTTACCGGATTCATTACAGTATTAAAGTTTCGTTCACAGAACACTTCAAACTAAAAAAGATTCTGACCTCCTCCTTCTTGTCTAATTTCTCCATTCTCTGCAATTAATTCTCCTCTACGATAAACCTGTGATGGGAAGATTGCAGGCCAATCTTCAAAAGGTGTCCAATTAGATTTGGAATGTAACTTATCTAAATCAACAGGTTTAGAATTATTCATATCTACCATAATCAAATCAGCAGGCATTCCTTCTGATATTGTACCTCTTTCTAGTCCTAATCTTTCAGCAGGGGCTTCAGACATTGCATTTACTAATCTACCTAATTCTAAACGTCCTTCCGAAACTTCATTCAACATCAATGGTATCATTGTCTCAACACCTGGGAGGCCTGAAGGAGGATTCTCTGATCTCTTTTCATCAATAGTATGTGGTGCATGATCACTTGAAAGGATAGGTATTTTTCCTGTTCTAAATGCATCGTAAAGTCCTGAATTATCTTTCTTTGTACGAAGTGGTGGATCAACTTTGCAGTCAAGTGAATGACAATTATCAAGATTCAAAAGTAAGTGATGTGGGCAAACTTCCGATGAAGCCAACTTTGGCATACGATTCAAACCCTCTAAAGTAGACAAATGTGCTACATGTAAATATGGAGAAGATGGCATAGATGCTAAGCACTCTGGTTCTGCAATAAGCCTATTTTGAGTATGATCTGATAACTCATTTAGTGGTTCATTATGCATATGATCGGGATGTTCACAGTGAATTACTAACGGTTTACTAGTCTTATCTAAAACTTCTTTGGCATAGGAAAAATATTCTGCTGAACTAATTCCATACGGATAAAGTTTCCAAAATGCTGCAGGAATTGTATCAAACCAAGTTTGCTCTGTCAATTCTTTTTCAACATTCACTCCAACACCAAAATCTACAACAGACTTTGAAGAAGCTATTGATATTTTATCATTAAAGGTTTCTAAGTCAGATGTGAAAGGATTTGTATTTGGCATATCAACAACTGCAGTAACTCCACCTGCTGCTGCCGATTCGGAACCGCTTTTCCAGTCTTCTTTGTGTGGATATCCAGGATCTCTAAAATGAACGTGCATATCAAAAGCACCTGGCAAAATTATGCCATCAAATTTAGTATGGTTATCACCTTTCAAGGTTTTCTTAACTTCTGTAATTTTACCTTCATCAACGCCTATGCAAGTATGGACCAAACCTTTTCCTGAAATCCATGTTTTTCCCTCAAAGACATCCATTACTTATCTTCCTCTGTAACTAAAACAAAGGTTCTTGTATAAACACGTTCGGTTCTACTTTTAACGGTTAAATCAAAACTGTGCTCTCCAACGGCAGGTTCTTCATCAGGAGTGAGAACTAGAGTTAGATTTACATATGATCCTGAAGTAAGATTCAAGGTCAAGTTCTCTCCCAAAGCATCCCAGTAAACATAATTCCTAAATTCTTCAAAACTTGAATTAAATTGACCTAAGGAACTCACATTTACATAATTCACTTCTAATTTAATGGTGTAATTGTCAAGATTTTCTACATTTATTGTAAGATTATCCCAGCCATCTGATTTGCCTGTATTAGTTATTACAATATATGTACTATTTGATTCACCAAATATTGGATTAAAATCATTCTGGTCTTCAAATATATCTAGATCAAATTGAGATTCTCCAAATACTAAAGGTGATGGAATAAATGTCAAAACTAGTATTAGACCCGTTATTACTCCAACTGCCATTCTAGAATTTCCAAGATTTGATAATTCCTCAGAAGGAGGCGGGTGTGAAGTTCCCAAGAAGAAGATTAAAACAGCATAAACGGCCCATCCCAAATATGGTGGTGCAACCCCAGGAATTCCATAAAAGGCCATAATTATCAAAAGAAATATTACCGTTAGGGAAATACCATTGGCTTTAGGACCGAGAACTGCTCTAGCAATATGCCCTCCATCCAATTGACCTGCGGGCATTAAATTCAATGCTGTAACAAAAAAACCAGCCCAGCCTGCCAAAACTACCGGATGAGATAGATAATCTCCTGAAGGAGTTAAGAATGTGCTAAATTGAATATAGAGAAATTCCCAAAAAAATGATGAACCTAGATACATAGAAGAACCCGAATCAATAGGTACTGGAACTGCACTTTTCTCAGTCAACCAAAACCCAAGAAGTGTTACTGGAACTGCTACGAGGAGGCCTGCAATAGGGCCACTAGCACCTACATCCAATAATGCCTTACGATTTGGTATTGGTTCTCTTATTGATATGAAAGCTCCCATCGTTCCAAGTATGAACAAAATAGGAGGCATAGGAAGAAAAAAAGGAAGTGAAGCATCTAAGTTGTGCTTTCTTGCGTAATAATAATGACCCATCTCATGGGCTCCCAATATTGCCATTAATGGTAAAGAATAAGTCAAAAAACCCATCAATAAAACATCTGGTGTTATTAGAACACGTAACCAAACATAGCTAGAATCAAGAACTGGTGAATCTGCATAAGAAGACCACCATAGTGCACCAGCCCAAGTGGTAGAAAATATTGTAGCAAAAAGTAAATACAGATTAGTTTTATTTTGGACATAATCAAAAGAGGGTTGAGGAATTATAACTAATACTAATTCATCACCAGCTCTTCTTAACATTGGAAATACGCGTTCGGTACTCATATGACTAATTTTCTTGAAAGCAAGCCGTAAAGTTTCAAATTTTTCTTCTAGATTATCTGGTTCTTCAACATTAAAAATATGGGCATTGCCATCCCAGGAATCATTAGTGATTTTCCATCCTAGTTTCTCTATGAATTTTTTAGTTGTATTTGACATTTAGATACCAAGAACAGTTTCGGAAATTTTTGCTACCTCTTCTCTCATATTTGCAGGCCCATAAACTCTACATCTCCAATGATCAAATTGCGCCTCATACAAACCTGAAACAAGTCTCGATAGATTACGTGCCAACTCAATTTCTCCGTCATTTTTGATGATTTTAACCTTAAGGCCTGGAACCACAGAAAAAGAAGGAAAATCTACATATATTTCTGAGGGAGAAACACCTAATTTTGAAGCTATTGAAGTCTCATATTCTTTTGTACTGGCTTTTTCAAGACCTGAAGATTCTGCCTGCTCTTTTGTCATGCTTACTGCTCGTTTAACAATATTCCTATTTTCAAAATCTTTTACAATCTGTTGAGATAAACCACCTGATTTATCTAATTCTGAAAGAAGCCTATGATCTGTAAAATTAGTAAATTCCTCAACATCTATCTTATTAGATGAAATGGCATGATTAGTAGCTCGTGCCAACATTAATTCAGCACCTCTTGCAAAAGGATGGAAATATACTGTAGGATACATAGTTGATCTTGCTGTGAGAAGCGCTTCGACCGCAGGAAGGCCACTTTCTTTAACGACTAATTGAGAATCAGGCATCTTCATTGTAGTTATTAATCTCCCCATATCAACGCCCGTACTAACTCCTGTATAGTGTGCATCACGAACTAGATAATCTAGTCGATCTCCATCCAAATCACCTGAAACTAACGGACCGAATTTATGATTCCCTGTAATTATCTGATTAACTGTCTTAGAATCTATACCTTCGTCTGAAAGAATATCTGATATTTCAGTTTGTGAAATTATGTGAGTAGTTCGAACAACATGATCTTCTACGCCTTCTATTTCATCTCCCAAATGTGAAAATGCAGTGTGTCCTAAATCATGTAGTAAACCTGCCACACTAACTAGCTGTTTTTCATCTGAATTAAGGCCAGCCGAGTCGGCCATTTTTCCAACTACATGACTAGTACCCATACAATGCTCGTGTCTTGTATGATTTGCTCCTGGATAAACTAAATTTGCTGGACCTAATTGCTTAATCCAACGCAGTCTTTGATAAGCCGGTGTATCTACTAATTTTACTTCTACAGGAGATAAATCAATGTAGTCGTGAATGGGATCTCGGACCCTCGTCATTAATCAGGTAGGTCGTGTAGGGATAATAAATAAGTTACTCAATAAAACATGTGTTCCACCTTGTTCTGTTTTGGGTAATTTAAAGGCTACGGCCCAAGGCTTATAATGCCTAAATCGCATGTGAGTTAAGCCTTATGAATAACTCCGAAAAAAAACCAGAAGATGTAGAAGTGGAGGAGTTAACTGAGTGTTCTGAATGTAAGTCCGAACATATTGTCAGAGATTACAAACGTGGAGAGATAACATGTCGTAATTGTGGCCTAGTTGTTGATGACCAAGTGATTGATCAAGGGCCTGAATGGAGGGCTTTCGATTCTGAACAAAATGAAAGAAGAGCAAGAGGTGGAGCTCCAATGACTGTTATGGTTCATGACAAAGGACTTTCAACAGATATTGGCTGGGGTGGACGTGACATATATGGGAACAACGTCCCAACAAAAAATAGATCTCAAGTTTATAGAATGCGTAAGTGGCAAAATCGTACAAGAGCTTCAAATTCTGCCGACAGGAATTTAGCACAAGCACTAAACGAACTAAACCGCCTTGCATCAAAAATTGGACTACATAGACAAGTAAGAGAAGAAGCTGCAATGCTTTACAGAAGGGCTGTTCAAGATAATTTAGTAAGAGGGCGTTCTGTTGAAGGTGTTGCTGCCGCTGCATTATATGGTGCTTGTAGAAGATGCGAAGTTCCTAGAACATTAACTGAAATAACCGAAGCATCACGTGCCTCAAAAAAGGAAGTTGGAAGAACCTATAGATATATTTCAAGAGAGTTAAAACTCAACTTGCAACCGGCTTCACCTTCTGTTTACATCGTTAGATTTTGTCGAGAATTGGAATTGCCAGGGCATGTAGAAAGTGCTGCAATCAGTATTTTGAATCAAGCTATAGAAGCTGAGCTTACATCAGGTAGAGGACCAACTGGAGTTGCTGCCGCTGCAATATACATAGCGTCAGTAGTTTATGATCAAAGAAAAACACAGAAGACTATTGCTGATACAGTAGGTGTTACTGAAGTAACAATTAGAAATAGATACAAAGAATTGGCTAAAAATTTAGATATTGTTGTATACAAGTGAGGACACTTGAAAGTTAGAAAACGTGATAACAATGTCTATCACATAAAATTAGAACATGAAGATGACTTGTATCATTTGAATCTATTGCTAGATGAAGGTGATATGGTTAGAGCACTTACTGAAAGAAGAGAAGCTACCCAATCAGATAGAATTCGCAAGGAACGTGGCAAAAAACAAAAGATGCGATTAACTGTGGATGTGAAAAATGTAGAATATCAATCATTTGGCCAAAGACTAAGATGTCATGGAGTTATTGCAGTAGGAGAGAGAGATCAAGGATCTCACCATACACTAATTTTAGAACCTGGGGATGATTTTGATATTGGAAAAACTAATTGGTTGAATCATCATAAAAAAAGATTAAGAGAAGCTGCGGAGCCTGTGATTACTGCTATTGCCGTTGCTGTTGAAAGTGATAGTATAGTTATTGCTGAATTACGAACCTATGGATTAAGAGAACTGAAGACTTTAAACCGTGCAGGGAGCGGAAAATCAACTGGTGGGGAAGAATTGAATGAATTTTACAAAAGAACTGTTAAACAATTGGTAGATGTTCACATAAAAGGTGCAATTATGGTAGTGGTAGGTCCTGGATTTCTTAAAGAAGACTTTGTGGATGTTGGTAGAGAGGAAGCGCCAGAAATTTTCTCAGGTTGTGTTGTAGAAAACTCAGGGCAAGGAGGGATGTCCGGAATCCATGAAGCAATTAGTAGAGGAACACTTCCAAAAGCTGTAGCTCAAATCAAAATACAAGAAGAGATGTCAGCTATAGAAAAATTAAAAGAGGCAATATCAAAAGATTTAGGTACATATGGCAAAAAAGAAGTTGGAAAGGCAATTGAAGTTGGAGCTGCGGAAAGTATGCTAATCTTGTCTGAAAAAACTAGGAGTAAGGAAGGAAGAAAACTTCTAGCACTAGCAGACCAGAACAGAACCGAAATAATTGAAATTTCTTCTCATCATCATGGTGGTGAGATGCTAAATGGTTTAGGAGATATTGCAGTTATACTAAGATATCGCTTAGCATAAATTCTTATTAGTAGCACGGTGTAACAGAAATATGATGCCAGGAATGGGGCGAATGAATCCCCGAATGATGAAGAAATTGCAAAAACAATTAAAAAATTCTACGGAAGATATTGATGCTACTGAAGTTATTATCAGAACTAAAGACAAAGAAATATACTTCAGTAATCCCTCTGTTACTTCTATGAATATGATGGGGCAGCAGTCTTATCAAATTGTTGGGGATCCACAAGAAAGAGGACTAGGTGATGATGAAGAAACAGCTAGTATTCCAGAAGAAGATATTGAATTAGTTGCTTCACAGGCTGGAGTTTCATATGAAGAAGCTAAGGAAGCACTTGAGGAATGTGGTGGTGAACCTGCTGAAGCTATAATCAAACTAATGGGTGGCTAAATGGATTTTTCAGAAACTGAAGATCAGGTAATGATTAGAGATATGGTACGTGATTTTGCTGAGACTGTGGCTAGTCCCACATGTCATCAAAGAGATAAAGAACAGAAACCACCTATTGATGAATTTAAACAATTTGCAGAATTAGGAGTTGCTGGAATGACAATTCCAGAAGCATATGGTGGCCAAAAATTAGATGATATTTCTGAAGCTATTGTAATTGAAGAATTATCACGGGTTGATCCATCATTAGGTGTGATGGTTGCCGTTCATGTTGGTTTGTGCTCCATGACAATTACATTAAATGGAAATGAAGAACAAAAAAACAAATATTTACCAAAACTTGCTTCTGGAGAATATTTAGGCGCATATTCCCTGAGTGAAGCAGGTTCAGGAACTGATGCAGCAGCTATGGTTGCAAGAGCGAGCGAAGATGGTGACTTTTACACATTGAATGGGGAAAAGATGTGGGTTACAAATGGTACTACTGCCGATCTTTTCGTACTATTTGCTAAAGTTACAGACCATCCAGACTATGGAGAGAAAAAACATGGTGGCGTTACTTGCTTTATTATTGAGAAAGGATTTGAAGGATTTAAAATAGGTAAAAAAGAAGATAAATTAGGGATTCGTTCAAGTGATACTTGTACACTAATTCTAGATAATTGTAAAGTTCCAAAAGAAAATGTTTTAGGCGAAGTTGGAAAAGGATTTGCTATCGCAATGAATGCTCTGGATAACTCAAGAATAGGTATTGCAGCTCAAGGCCTAGGAATAGCTCAGGGTGCTTACGAAGCTGCACTCAAATATTCAAAAGAGCGCGAAACCTTTGGAAAACCAATAGCAGCTCACCAGACTATTGGTAATTACTTAGCAGACATGGCCCTTATGATAGATGCAGCTAGATTACAAGTTTACAAAGCTGCCTGGGCAAAACAACAACATTACGAAAATGGAGCGCCGAGGCATACTCTAGAAGCTTCATTTGCTAAACTAAATGCTGGTGATACGGCAATGTGGGTTTCTGAAAAGGCAGTTCAAATTCTAGGCGGATATGGATATACAACTGAATTTCCTGTTGAGAGATTTTTCAGAGATGCAAAGATAACTCAAATTTATGAAGGAACGCAAGAAGTTCAGAGATTAGTAATAGCTCGTGAAATTGGAAAGTAATAGGAAAACTTTTATGAGTCTGTTTGTAAGCTACTTTGTAGACTATTTTAGTCGTCACACAAATCTGGTGTAAATGATGCGTATAGGAATACCAAAAGAAAGAACTGAGAATGAGACGCGAGTTGCTCTCGTCCCTGTTTCAATACCAAAATTAGCTAAATTAGGCTTTGATGTTGTAATTGAGAAAAATGCAGGAGAAAAGTCAGGATACTCTGATTCAGAATATGAAGAAAAAGGAGCAAAAATATCAGACTTGAAAGAGGTTATGAGTTCAGAAATGGTTGCTTCGATTAACATTCCGGATTTTAAAATGATGAAAAAAGGGCAGATGTTAGCATGTACGGCTGACCCATTTAGAAATTTGAAAGAAACAAAAGAAATTATTGATGCTGGTATAATTCTACTTTCTCTTGAAGTCATTCCTAGAAGATTGTCAAAAGGGCAATCAATGGATGTTAACTCCAGTCAAGATAATTTATCTGGTTACAAAGCAGCTCTAATGGGATCACAACACATTGCAAAAATGGTTCCCATGATGATGACTTCTGCAGGAACTGTAAGGCCGGCAAAATTTGTAATCCAAGGTGCTGCCGTAGCTGGACTTCAAGCAATTGCTACTGCAAAACGATTAGGAGCTGCAGTTCAGGCTATTGATGTGAGATTAGCTGCAAAGCAAGATACTGAAAGTTTAGGTGCAAAATTCATTGATGTACCGGGATGGAAAGATGCTGAGAGTTCAAGTGGACATGCGTCTCTATTTACTGATAAGGATCTTCAGAGTGCATTTGATGATGCATTAATGGGTGCTGTAAAAGAGGCCGATGTAGTTATTACAACTGCTAGATTATTTGGTGCAGATGCTCCAAAATTATTCTTTGGTAAAGATAATAATGAAAAAATGACCAAAGAAATGAAAGAAGGGTCTGTTATAGTTGATATGAATACTGATACTGGTGGAAACATTGTTGGAAGTAAAGAAGGCGAGATTGTAGAAGTAAATGGAGTTACAATTGTGGGAATTCCTAATCTTTGCAGAACTATTCCAAATACTGCATCAATGTTATACTCAAATAATGTTACTAATTTCGTAACTGTATTGGTTGATGATGGGAAGCTTGTAATAAATCAAGATGAACAAGTTCTAACAGGTGATGAGGGCGGTATCTCTGCAGGATATGGAGGAATATTGATTGCTGAAGATGGAAAAATACATGAAAATCACACGAAACTAATGGAGGCTATGAAATAATGGAGTTAATTACAATAATTGGAGCGATTACAGTCTTCATATTAGCTATATTTTTAGGATTTGAGCTTATTACAAAAGTTCCACCAACTTTGCATACTCCTCTAATGTCTGGTGCTAACGCAATATCAGGAATTACAGTAGTAGGGGCCTTGATTTTGTTGAAGGATTCTACAGCCATACCATTTATGAGTCCAGAAATGTTTGCTTTTTCTGCATTAGTTTTAGCAACAATTAACGTTGTTGGAGGATTTGCAGTAACTAACAGAATGCTGAATATGATTGCTGGAAAAAGAGGTGGTAAATAATGGATGAAATTTGGGATATTGGATATTTAATTGCTTCAATTTTATTCATTTTTGG
>CACALG010000007.1 GCA_902533295.1 uncultured marine group III euryarchaeote
TAATCACTGGAGCTACTGACGGAATAGGCAAAGAAGCCGCTATCGAACTGGCAAAGAAAGGATGTAATCTGATTCTTATTGGAAGAAACAAAGAGAAAGGAGAGAAAGTTGTCGAAGAGATTAGAAAGGTAGCTGAAAACCATGTTGATATCGATTACTTCGTAGCAGATCTAATGTTGATGAAAGAAGTCTCTAGAGTTGCTGATGAAGTATCCAGAAAATATCCTAAAATTGATATCTTGTTAAACAATGTTGGAGCGTATTTTGCTTTCAGAGATGTTACGGAAGAAGGATTTGAGAGAACTTTTGCTTTGAACCATCTAGGATATTTCTTGATGACGAAAAAACTACTTCCTCTCGTCGAAAAAAGCGATTACAAAAGAATTGTAAATGTTTCATCAAGTGCTCATTATGGTATTGATTTTGAATTTGATAATATGAATGGTGAAAAGAAGTATAGTGGTTTTGATGTTTACAAAAAATCCAAACTTGCTAATGTCATGTTCACTTATGAATTGGCAAAAAGAGTGAAAGATAAGGGAATAACTGCAAATTGCTTGCATCCTGGTTTTGTAGCTACAAAATTTGGAAATAATAATAATTTTTTGTGGAGATCATTCATTGGTTTTGCAAAATTATTAATGGCCATAAGTGTTGAAGATGGTGCGAAAACTAGTATTCATTTGGCGTGTTCAGATGAAGTAAAAGATATTACTGGCAAATTCTTTGCTAATTCTCAAGTTAAGAAAGGCTCAAGTAAAGCCAAGAATGAGGAACATAATCGAAAACTTTGGGAAATCTCAGAAGATTTTGTAGAGAAATTTGTGTAATTTCAATACAGGAAACTTTTAAAACTCTGACAATAGAATTGTAGTATGGACACGAAAGCTTTGTTCGCAGTTTTATTAGTTGCTGGACTTCTAGGTGGTTTTTCCATTAATGAATATCTCATCGATGAGGAAAATGGAAATTTATTCTCCGAAAATGATTCCGAAGAGCCTATTGAACAAGTTGAAGTCGGGAACGAAGCACCTGACTTTGCTTTGACGGATACGGACGGGAATGAATTCAATCTTTCCGATTATGAAGGTGAAAAAGTACTGGTTTTAGAATTTACAAATATGAATTGTGGAACTTGCAAAAACTTTGAAAAGAATGAAATGAAAAGTTACTGTAACGATTCTATGCCTGAAGATGTTGAAGTTATTTCAGTAACTCAGACAAAGAATGCTGATGAGAGTGAATTAGCTGAAAGAACAGAGGAAATGGGTTGGAGATTCATGAAAGGTAATAGCGAAATGACTGATGCATTTGGGGCAGACAGAAGTCCTACTGTTGTTATAATTGATAAGGATGGGGTCATAACTTTCTCAGAAAGTGGATCAATGTCTAAATCTGAATTGGAAGAGAAAATTAACTCTGCTCTTGAATAATCACTGAAATTGCATTATCAGCATTAGTGAAGCATATCCTGTAAACATTAGGAAAGGAGTGTCCCAAGTATGTGGAGAATAAGCTTCAGTCAAAGTCATTATAATCGGAATAAACAGCATTGCTAATATGAATTGTAAAGTTGAGAAATATTCATAGTGCATTGCTATCACAACAAAACCCGTAATCAAGACACAGGCACTTCCTTCTAATGTTCTTACGTACGTTTTATCTGTGAACAGCGCTTTTGTTTTGTATTCGTGCTTACCGAATCGGACTCCGACCGGTTCTGCAAGACCGTCGCCTATTACATTAATTAAAATTGGAATAGTGACGACTAATTCCAAACCCCATTGTCCACACAACCAAACCATAGGAAGCATGACGCCGAAACCTGCTGCGAACTGTGTCCAGAGCCACGTTAGGGTGTGTGGTCTATCTTCAGGCCTATCAAAACCATCAAACATTAATTGAAAAGGAGGGAAAAAATTCCTAATTGGTTCATAAAATGCAAGTAATGATAAGGTCGTTATTATGGCACTTATTGCCAAATAACGAACATCTGTAAATGTTTCAGCGTTAAATTGGCTGTCGATAAATACAGGAAGATAGTAAATTGCAAAGTGATTGATTTTCCTAGTATAGTTTACTTTAACGCTCAAATAACGAGCCAAAGCTCCTGTCAGAAGCATTGTCGTTCCAAGTGCAATCCCTTTTGCGATTGTAGATTGGATTTCAGGAGTTATTTCCATATGATGGTGGCTGGTGGACCGGGCGAGATTTGAACTCGCGCCCTCCTCCATGCCAAGGAGGCGATCTTCCAGACTGATCTACCGGCCCGTTAATTTGTCATTTTAGTAGGCTGTTAATAGAATTATAGGCCGTAAATTGTTTAGTAATGGCCAAATATGGTATGTCGTGAGAGGCGTAAAGGAAGTAAAATCTTACATTGATAAAAACGAAATTGATGCTGAAATTATCATGTTTGAGGCTGAACAAGCAAAAACATCAGCCTCAGCTGCTGAACACCTAGGGTGTGAGGTTGCTCAAATCGCCAAAAGCATAGTTTTGAAAGCTGAAAACCCAATCTTAGTAATTCTATCTGGTGATATGAGAGTGGATCTGAAGAAACTCTCTGAGATTATTGGACAAAAGGCAAAGTTGGCCAGTCCCGAGTATGTTTCAGAGGAAGTTGGATTCATAATTGGAGGAGTTCCACCAATGGGATTTGATAGGCCTGTTCGAATATTAATTGACAAGTCAATAGAGAGATTCTCCGAAGTATTCAGTTCGGGCGGTTCAAGAGATTCCATATTGAAAATCGATGTGAATGAACTGAAAAATATTGTGAAAGGTGAACTCGTTGATGTTTCAAAATAAATCTAGATAGTTCCCTTTAGATATCTCTGTCTTTTCGGTTCAGGAAATCTTTCGATTGCATATCTCAACATTGTTCGAGGCATGGTTTTGTAATGTTTTTTTAAGAAGAACTCTTCTTTTTCTAGGTCTCTTTTTCCAGCTTCCCTAAGCATCCACCCTACTGCTTTGTGAATAAGATCATGTTCATCATTAAGCAATATTTCTGCTATTTTGAAAGTATCCTGTAAATCATTTTTTCTGATAAAACAATGGGTTGAAACAATGGCTATTCTTTTCGTCCAGAGATCATTTGACTGGGCCCAAGTGTAAAGAATTGAACGATCTTTATCAAACAAATGTTTGCCTATTACGTGTGCACAAGTTACGTCTACTAAGTCCCAATTATTGACGTATTTGAAGCTAGAAACATAGATATTGTAAAGTTGATTTCTATCTTTTTCATCCTTACTTTTAGAATATTTATTTACTAAAATTATCAATCCTAAAAGTCTCTCTTCATGATATTTTGATTTTATGAGTGTTTTCATATCTGAAAGAGAAATATCAATATTTTTCTTGGCAATTAATCGAATTTTCGGAACCCTTACACCAAGAAAAATATCGCCATAGCCATATTCTCCCTTACCTGTTTTGAAGAATCTTTTACTGTGGTTAGCTCGTTCTTTATTTGCTAGAGCTCGTATCTCTTCACTTGCTTTCATTTCTCCCAATTACTTACGACGCCCAAAGACATTGATATTGCTGGACCTATGCCTATTGCAAACATAACTGTACCTAAGCCAAAAGTTCCACCTAGTGCTATCCCAATACTCAAAACTATGATTTCTATTCCTACTCTTACTCTACCTATTGGCCAATTTGTCTTCTTTTGAACTCCAGTCATCCACCCGTCACGTGGCCCCGGTCCAAGATTTGCTGTAAGGTATAGTGCACTGCCTATTCCAACTAAAATTATTCCAACCATTGCTTGGATTATTTGTGGAAGAAAATCTGTCTGATTTGGAATGAAAGGTTCCATTACATCTATTGACATCGCAATCAATATTGCATTCAAAATTGTACCAATTCCTGGTGTTTCTCGTAAAGGTATCCAAAGAAAAAGAACCAAAACACTAACGACAAATGTTGCCATACCTACTGTCAAATCTGCCTGTTTTGATATTCCCTGTGCAAGAACTGTCCATGGGCTAACTCCAATCCCGGCATCAATCAATATTGCTTCACCAGTTCCAAATATCCATAAACCTGAAATTAAGAAAAGCAGAGTGACGAAACGAGGTTTGAGAGTAAGAGGCGTATCGGAACTCCATACTGTGTGTGGAACTTGGTGTGCAGGTCTAATAAAATCTAGAAGAGATTTTAGTGACACGATTGTCCATACTTCTTAAGACGCCAATAATTGTAGGGCCAAGGGGTGATGAATCCTGCAATTAACATTGGTACTATAACCCACCATGTTAGTTTGGCACCTCCTGTCAAAACTACATCTACAACATTCATTGCCGCCTCCATTGATATCATAGAAATCAATGACATCCCAACGGCCACTCTGAAGGCCTCATTGAGTGGCATTTGTTTCAAAAGGATGAATGTCTCAAGAGCTATCGAAGTCATTATTCCATTAAACATTGCAAGTAGCATGATGCTCATGACTGTCCACGCCCATGGGTTCCCTGTATATTGAAAGAAAAAAATAGTCCCAAAATCACCAATTGAGCAACCTATCAAACACCATTTTGTATTGTGGGCAGATTGTTTCCAAACAGCTCCATCACTCCAATTAAATTCTGTTTGTTTTGGTACTGAATCCAATTGAAGTAATCCTAGATCGGCGCCTGGTTCATGTATCGAATAGCCTGCATTTGTCACTGCTTCCTCTAATATTTTCTTATCAATATTTGATTCTGCATTGACTGTCGCTTTAGCTTCTGCCAAATTTACTTCAACATCCGATACTCCGGCAATATTGCTTAGGGCTGTTTCAACATGATTAACGCAATTATTGCAAGTCATGCCTCCAACTCCTAAAACATATTCCTTAGAAGACGCCTCTGTCATTGTAGAATAGCGAACATGGATTGAAATAAAGGTTTGTTTGTGCCTAATTATTGTTCGAAATCAATAAACGTGATGGGCTTGCAAGACTTGGAAAAATTAAAACCAAACATGGTTCCCTAGATACGCCTACATTGCTACCTGTCGTTAATCCGAAAATTCTAACTCTTTCTATGGAAGAATTGAAAGAATGCGGAGCTCAAGGCCTAATTACGAATAGCTATATCATATACAAAAATTCTGAACTAAAAGCTATTGCAGAAAAGAAAGGCGTTCATGGATTATTGAATTGGGACGGTCCGATAATGACTGATAGTGGAACTTTCCAATCTCATGTGTATGGTGAAATTGATATGCAACCAGATGAAATTCTTAATTTTCAGAAGAAAATTGGAGTCGATATTGGTACTGTTCTAGACGTTTTTTGCGAGCCTGAAACTAGATTTGAAGATGCGAAAAAAGAATTAGAAGAAACTCAACGTAGAATTGAAGAATCTGACAAAAATAAAGGTTCTATTTTTCTTGCAGCTCCGATACAAGGTGGAAGGCATTTAGATCTCAGATTAAAGGCTGCTGAGATGGCCTCACAAACTAATGCCGAGGTATTTCCTATTGGAGGAGTAGTTCCTTTGATGGAGAAAAATAATTTCGAGAAATTAGCTGAAGTAATTATTGCTGCAAAAAAAGGTCTCGATATTTCTAGACCAGTGCATCTATTTGGTTGTGGCCATCCCATGCTTTTCGCTTTGGCGTCTTTCTTAGGATGTGATTTATTTGATAGTTCTAGTTATGCTAAATTTGCATCTCGTGATAGTTTAATGTTTACATGGGGGACAAGAAATTTAGAAGAATTAGAAGAATTTCCAAGTGAATTTTCTGCAGCTCCTGATATTACTGTTAATCAATTGAAAGCAATGGAAAAGAAACAAAGACAAAAAATCATAGCTAAACACAATTTAATTGTCTCCTATACTGAAATCAGAAGAGTAAAACAGGCAATACATGATGGTTTACTATGGGAACTCGTAGAAAATCGACTAAGAACCTCACCAGCCTTGATGAAAATATTTTCTATTTTGAAAAGAGAAATGGATTGGATTTCTGAATTCGAACCTGCTTACCGATACAAAACTCCGATTAAAACTGGGAATGAATCTGATCATAGACCCCTATTTTCTAAACTTGCAAATTCATTCAAATCGGGGGACATGGTGCATCCTTATTTTGGAAAAGTTCCTAATCATCTATCTGAGACTTATCCATTCCATCCTGGGTTATTGCAAAATGATGTTCAAGGTTGGAAAATGCAAGATTGGACTATTGAACGTGTCCAAACCATTATAGATTACCAATTTGGAAAAGGAATTGGAAAACTCCTTACCAGTGGAAAAACTGAATTAGTAGTCAGCAGAAAAACAAAAAGACTAAGAAATTTACTTCTAAATGGAGAACATGTAGCCTCGCTCTCTCACAGAAGAGGAATGTTCATACTTCAGAAAAAAGGTGCCGAATTGATACAGAAATCCTCGAAATCTCCAAAATTTCGTGTCGTTGTTGATAAGGATACTGCAGAGTTTAATAGAAAAGGAAAGAGTGTATTTTGTAAATTTATAGAGAATATTGATTCTAATTTAAGATGTATGGATGAATGTATTGTTGTTACGCCTAATGATGATTTAATCGCTTTTGGTAAATTAATCGTTTCACCTAAAGAATTGGAACTTGGGCAACAAGGGATGGCTGTGCGAGTTCGTAGTGGAATTGAAGATTCGTAGAAATCGTAAGTTCTTTAATCAAACTCCTATCTATTGAATTATGCACAGCAAAGCATTAGCTTCAGGAATCGTGATGTTTTTACTTTTGAGCACCAGCTTTGCTAATTTATCTGCTGAAGAAGAAATCCCGATTTATGAGACTAACTGGTGGGATAATTATTCTAGAGATAAGAACCATGATGGTATTTCTGACGTATTAATTTGGAAGTTGGCTCAAGGCGACAGATTTTTTAGTCCTGGAGAAGCAAGGGTCTTCGTAAGGTATGATCATCATCCAACCGATTATGATGTCGAACTGTTAGAAAATGCAGGAGTTGAAGTCACCTATCGTGCCAAGTACATTGATTTGCTTGCGACTACCATGCCAAGGGATTTGATTCTTGATATTGCTACATGGGACGGAGTTGTAATGCTAGATGATATCGGGAAAGCTGAACCTCACATGGCTACTGCTGTGCCCACTATGGGAGTCGATAATGTCTGGAATAATCATGGCATTTATGGTGAAGGTGTTTCTATTGCTATTGTCGATACTGGCGTCAATAATGCACATGTTGGTCTTGATGATTTTGATGACAACCAATTTACGAATGATTTGAAAGTTGCTGCTTACTATGATGCTGGCCAAGATGCAATCATTTGCTCTGAAAACGGTCTTGCAGGTACACTTCCTTGTTACCCTGGCCAGTCTATCGATAGTGGAACCCACGGAACTCATGTGGCTGGAATAGCTGCAGGTACTGGAGATGGTGAAACTGCAGCTGATGGAACTCCGCATATCGGTGTTGCTCCAAAGGCTCATTTGGTAAATGTACTTTCATGCTGTGACGGTGATATTGAAGACATTATTAGAGGAATTGAATGGACTATTGAATATCAAAACTTAGTCCAACCAAATATTCGTGTGCTGACTTCAAGTCTTGGAGAACAGCAAATTGAATTTCATATAGATAATGATGGTTATTCAGCTTGGAGCCAAATGGCTGACGCTGCTGTTGAATCTGGTCTTGTAGTCACGTTAAGTGCTGGAAATGAATTTGGTTCAGCTACTGTCGCTGGCTGTAATACCATTGATTCGCCCGGTGATTCCAGATTACCAATAACTGTTGCTTCTCTTGATCAAGATCTCAGTCTGGCAATTTACAGTTCTAGAGGTTATACTTCTGACGGAAGAGTCAAACCCGATGTTGCAGCCATAGGTAGCTCAATTTGGGCTCCTGATGCTGCAAATAATGTAGGATATACTGCCAAGAGCGGAACTAGTATGGCCACTCCATTAATGGCAGGAATTGTAGCTCTTACTTTAGAAGCAAATCCTGATTTGACTCCTGCAGAAGTCAAAGAAACTTTAGTTGCAGGATATGCCATTGAAAGAGAAGTTTTGAATGATGATCCTGATGCTGCGTCTAACAATTGTTCACTTTTAGAAACTAGGCCAGATAATGAGTATGGATACGGGCAAGCCGATCCATTAACATTTGTTGAAGTTGCTGGTAAGATAGATCCTGAAGTATCAGTAAACTGGAGCTTGGATTACGAAATGGAAGAAATTAATGGGACTATGGTTCCAGTTAAACCAAGATTATACAATAATGATGTGCTGGAAGGAACTGCCGTTACTCTAAACAAGCCGACGAACGGAGGAGGTGTCCAAATTAAGTTTGGAGCCAGTCAATGGTACAATGCTACAGATACCTCTTCACAAAAGAATTGGAAAACATGGAAAATTTCAATGCCTGAGGACTTAGAACTTGAGGATAATCAAACTTTGACCTTGTATGCTAGATTGGTGTTAGAAGGTGGAGAATCAATGTCTGTCATCAATAGTTTTTCAGTTGTTTATATGGATGATAATCGTCCTGCTAGTCTACTTATTGAAGGATTAACTGATTTAGGAGGAATGATTTTCCTACCTGTTATTTTGTTAGCTGCTGTTGCAATGGGTTATATTTTTACACAACCTAGGAGATCCAAAAGTAATTTAGAAGTTGAAGAATCTGGAGGAGATGAATTTGTCTGGGATGATGATGTTGCAAATGAGGGTCAGAATAATCTCATGACGACTATGTTTGGAAAGATGAGTGCTAAAGCGCTCACATTGTGTGCTCTCTACACAGCACAGGGTATCCCTTCTGGATTTATCTCTTACACATTAATCGCTTATCTTGCAGAACAAGGATTTAGTGCTGCTGCAATAGGAAATATGTTATTCTGGGTATACTTGCCTTGGGTTTTCAAATTTCTGTGGGGTCCTTTCGTTGATACATATCATTACTTGCCAATGGGGAGGCGTCGGCCTTGGATTCTTAGTGCACAGGCTGGTATGGTAGCTACTGTTCTGATTATTGCACTTGTGCCTGATATTGATACGAAGGTTGGATTGTTAACGTTTTTGTTATTCTTCCATAACTGTTTCGCATCTTTGCAAGATGTTGCTGTAGATGGATTGGCTGTTGATATTTTGAGTCCTGAAGAATTTGGAAAGATTAATGGGTTCATGTTTGGAGCAAAGCGTTTCGGTACAATGATTGGTGGTGCAGGTATTGGATACTTTATGGGGAAATATGCATCAATTGGAATTACTGAAGGGCTCCTCTTGACTGTGCCAATGTTGTTATTGATTATGTGTTTACCTGCATTCATCAGAGAAAGGCCGGGTGAAAAATTATTCCCTTGGACGGAGGGTGAAGCGGTCATAAAACCTAATTCTGTAGAAGAAGGTAGTTCCACTGTAAAAGAAGGTAACTCAGAGGAAAGGATTTTAGCAAGTATTGTGAAAGACAAGAAAACTAAAGCTGAGACGATAATGCCGGAAAAGAACAGTTTTGATATGGGAGAACATAATTCTCAATCGCTAACTGTTGACATTGGTTTATTAATTGCTTTAGATTTATTCTTGTTATTAACAATTGGTGATTTTGCAGGAAAAATATGGTGTCATTTAATCGCTTTAGGTTCCGGTATTGCTTATTTTGTATTACTACGAAACAATACATTTGGTCAACAAGCTTTTGATTTAGCGCCCCAAAAGAGTGATATTGTCAAGGCGCTCTCGCTTAGAGCTCCTTTGATTGGTATCATCCTTGCTATGCTAACATACTTCTGGGAATTCTTGATTCCTGTATTGAACGTATTATTCATACAAGAATTAGGATGGACTGATACTGAGTATGTTGCCGTGACTGGAGGCTGGGCTGTAACTGCAGGTATAGCTGGGACGATAGGTGGAGGAATTATTGCCGATAAATTTGGTGCTAGACGTGTAGCTAGTTTGTTTGCTATTCTAACCGGATTATCAATTTTCACTATAGCTTTGGCTGAACCTTTATGGGAAAATAGAACTGTTATGTGGTGGTTAATCGTTGCCTATCCTTTCTTTGGTGCTGCGATGGGGATTTCATTAATTTCATTATTCATGAATGTTACATGGCCAAAAGTAGGAGCTACGCAATTCACTCTCTACATGGCTATGTTGAATTTTGGTGCATTGTTTGGCCTTAAGATGGCTGGATACTTCGAGGAAAACTTCACTTATACTACTACAATCATGATTGGTGGAACTTGTCAGCTCTTGATTGCCTTCGTTCTACCATTTATTGATCCAGGTCAAACCAGAAGGGAATTGGGTAACGAATTTTAGGCGATAACCCTTAAGAAGAGCTCTTTCTGGAACCCTGCCTTGGAGACGGGGCAGGATAAGAGAAATGAGCAATAATATCTATGTAGGAAACTTGCCATGGTCATACAGAGACGACAAATTGAAAGAACTGTTTGCAGAGTATGGTGAAGTATCAGATGCGAAGGTAATAGTAGATCGCATGAGCGGCAGAAGCCGCGGATTTGGATTTGTCGAAATGGCAAGTGGAGATGAGGCCGCAGCAGCAATTGAAGCCCTAAATGGTTTCGATGCTGAAGGTCGTGAATTAAAGGTGAACGAGGCCAAACCTCGAGATGGTTAAATTAATAGAAAACGACGAACATTTTATTCTGATTTCGCTGTTAATTACAGTGTGTATGCAAATGGGCTTTTTTGCTATAGCGTACACGCTGCAAATTGACAAGGTTACAGATTTTGCAGGTACTGCCAACTTTCTAGTTTTAGCAGTATTTACTCTATACTTAGGGGGAGAGTTTTCATTTCCAAAAATACTCGCGTCGCTTATGGTTATACTATGGTCCTTGAGATTAGGAGTTTACCTAACTTACAGAATTATGGTGTGGGGAGAAGATAATCGTTTTGATGAACTTAGAACCAAATTTTGGAGTTTCTTGGGATTCTGGGTTTACCAAATATTGTGGGTTTTTCTAACCTCCTTACCTGTAATTTACTTCAACAGTTTAGATTCTCCAAGTGAACTAAATACGATTGCAATTATTGGTGCTGTGATGTTTGGGATTGGGTTCATCATAGAAGCTTGGGCAGATTATACTAAATTTAATCACAAATTGCATGGTGAAAAATGGTGTACCAATGGGCTTTGGAAATATAGTAGACATCCAAATTATTTTGGGAATATTCTGCTATGGTTCGGTATTTTCATCTTCTGCTATGCATACGATGTTCCTCAATGGACAATCATAGGGCCTCTATGGACAACGTTCTTGCTAGTGTTTGTTAGTGGGTTACCTTTCTTGGAAGCATCAGCTGATAAGAAATATGGAACAGATGAAGAATATCTAAGATACAAAAAGGAAACTTCTATCTTAGTCCCTTGGTTCAAATAAATATAATACATCCGAAGCATTCTTTAACTGGATTTTAGAATGTAAAGAAGAGTCAATGATTATTGAACAATTACCAATTGGACAAATGGCTAATTTTGGTTATATTCTTGGTTGTGAAGAAACAAGAATAGCTGCCTTAATTGATCCTGCTTTTGAGCCTGAAAAATTAATTACAAGAGCTAAAGAACTTGAATTAGATGTAGAATGGATATTGAATACGCACGGGCATTTCGATCACATAAATGGGAATGAAGTCGCTGTTGAAATGACTGGGGCGAAGATTCTCGGCCATAGTTCTGCTACATTCTATGTTGACCGAAAAGTAGAACACGGTGACAAATTCCAAATTGGAAATTTGCATATTGATGTATTGTTCACTCCAGGTCATAGTCCTGACGAGATTTGCTTTTTCGTTAATAACCAAGTGATTTTCACAGGAGATGTGTTGTTTGTAGGTGAATGTGGGCGGACAGATTTACCAGGAAGTAATGTACAAGACATGTATCAATCTCTATTCCATACTCTAGCTTCTATTCCTGATGATGTAGATATGTTTCCAGGACACGATTATGGAAGTAGCCCTATGTCAACAATGGGTTTTGAACGTGCTAACAATTATGTGTTAAAACCACGTACTCTAGAAGAGTTTGTTGCCTTCATGAATGAACCATAAATTTTAGGAAATTGATATATAATTGGAAACTTTAGGAAGTTTGTGTATTGCTTAGAATGTGGAAAAGAACTTCCTGACACTGCGAAGTTCTGTCCTGACTGTGGAGCTTCTCAGATTGCGAAAGTTGATGAACAAGAATTACCTTTTTCTGAATTTGAAATTATTGATGAACAAGAAATAACAATTAAAATTAAAAAGTTACGTAAAGAAAGAAGGAAATTTAGCTTATTTTTACTATGCATTTACCTTCCATTTATCCCAATTGCTTTGATAGTAAACTATGGAGACGCTCAACTCTTAAATGCGAGTAACTACGGAGTACATTTTGAAATGCTGGAGGTGCTGTATTATGGTATCACTGTAGGTGTGTTAACGCCTTATTTTATTATGGAAATCATTAATAGAACTTACCTAATATGGAAAGAAAATAGCAAACCTATAAAATTTAATGGTAAAAAAGGCATAAAGTCCTTTATGAACGAGTCATCGCTAAATTCTTGGAAATACAGAGTAGCATTTGGAGTAGCTTTTCTAATTATACTTGCAGGACTATTTGGTAATTCAGACAATGATGAAGAAATTGATGAATACAAATATACAAAAATCTCAGTATCTATGTTGAACAATGATGATGCAAGACATCCAGTACATGTATATTTAGATGGTGAACATGTATATGGTGAATGGGTTGAAGCTGGAACGTTGGTTTGGCCTATAATATGTCCAGATAGGTGCGCTGATGGAGACTACACTGTAGCCGTGGATTGGGGCGGTGATGCCGAATATGAATGCACCTTTTATGCTGAAATATCATACGAAGGTGACTGGGAGTCCTTTGCATGTAACTACAGCTAACCCCCCGTTCGATGTAGAGGGGGCACCCCCTTGTATTGTAGGGTAGGGCGTCTACAAATTTTCTGATAATTTTTTTAGTTCTTCAGAATCAAAGGGTGTTTTGTACAATTCATTTACTTGCCATAGTCCACTTTCACGGATTTTCTGTTTTGTGGAATCTAAACCTAACCAGGATGTGGAAGGCTTACAATCATCACACAGAGACACAGTTGATGTAATTCTTGATTCAATATGTAAACGGTCTTCTTTTTCAGGAACTTCAAAAACAGCTATAGAAAAACGGGAACGAAGGTATTCGGATACTTGCTTCTCGATATTTGCCTGTTTGTCAAAGTCTATCTCCGAAGCATGTTTTTCTCTTGCTTTACGAGTCGTAAGGTCTAAATCCCAGTGTTCGAGAAAAGGGTCATTGCTCTTGTTTAGAATACAGCGGCCAATATTCTTACGAAAGATGCTACGGTCTTTTTTTTCCTTTACAAAATGTTGCTTTATTCTAGGTTTAAGCTGTTTTTCTCCTGTATGTGTCCCTACACGGACTATTCTATTCGTATCGTGTGCATGTTCTCCTTTTTCAAATAAGATATAGATTCCATTGTCTGGTATTTGTTCTAACGATAACGGAAAACTAAGTTTTGGAAATTGGTTAAACTTCTGATGAAGTTCATGACATTTTTCATTTACAGACTTACCATTCAAGAAATATACAAACACCTCGAATTAATGTAATTTTACCCACCCCTTTTTGGACACCCTTCTAATCGTATAATATGAGCTTAAATAGACGTGGAAACGGAAACACACGTCGTCGAAAAGAGTCCTGGCGCCAGGGGAGAGATTTGAACTCCCGAGGGATTGCTCCCAGTGGTTTTCGAGACCACCGCAATACCGGACTATGCGACCCTGGCTAGTAACCTGTCCAGATATGTTAGGTCTTAATATTCACGGTAACTATTTTGAGGTCTACCCTGTTGAACATATGTGAAATGGCAAGTTACGGTCGATAATGATATGCAAACTATAGATTTACCGGATGGGAGTACTGCGTCTGATCTTGTAACATATTTGGATTTGCATCCAGATAGTTTGTTAGTTGTAACAGATGAGGAAAAAATGGTGCCTATACCTTTGGTCTCAAAGCTCCCTGAAAAGCCAATAAGAATCATTTTAGTTGCTTCTGGTGGATAACATAGTATCTTATTTATTAGACGGGCCTGTCGAATTAGCGAAGTAAAGAACAATGCCTAAGAAAAAAGCTGAAAAGAAAACCGCATTGAAGAAGGAAAAGGCGCAAGCTAAAACCAAAACTGCTTCTAAGAAAAAGTCTTCAAAGGAAGCAAAAGGTCGATTAATTGTATCTCAAGAAGAAAAAGATGAAATTGATGCAGTGATTGATGCTTTCTGGCTATTCGTTGATCTTGTTAAAAAAGCACCTAGACACCTTATGATTATTGGATTAATTACTACACTAATCGGCGCTAGTTTTTCAGGATGGGCACAAGAATTAGTTGGACAAGAAAAAGCTGGATACTGGTATGCTTTTACTGAAAGCGATGAGGAATTGAATCGGGATTTGAACGGAATGTATCCTAATTACTCGCCTGGTGATTCTATTAAAATTGAAGGTGTTATTTCTGAAATTGAATATTACGGTGCTCTAGATGATTGTAGTGGTGTGTCTTTATCTGAACCTGAATTATGTGAAAAATATCCAGTTGTTCATGAAGATTTAGGAATTATTGAAACCGATTATTATACGACGTTGCAATTACAAACTACAGACTATCTTTTTCCTTCTAATATTGGTAGTGAATTTAATGAAAGTGAACTAGATATTAATTTCGCAAGTGATGAAAAATATAGGCCTGAAGCTCTAGACGGAGAAGATACCGGTCTAGGTATTTACTTTGAAAATGAAGTGGTGTCTGCTGCTGTTTTTACCAATGTAGTGTTTGAAAATATTCTTTTTTACAATGTAGATTTTACAGATACGTTCTTTGTTGATTGTGAATTCAACCAAGTATCATTTTACAATGTGAATTTTACAAAATCTGTTTTTTCAAATAGTTCATTTGACGTGGTTTTATTCAAAAATGTGACTGTCGAATCGAGCCGTTTTGAGAATGGGGATATAGAACGTTTTTTAGTTAGAGAATCGAATTTCAATAACACTAATTTTGATAAAACCGATATTCGTGCATCGAAATGGTCTTACTCTTCATTAGAAAATGGAGTTTTTCAGAGAAGTTCTATAGATATTGTAATCTTCCGCTCATTGCATGTTAATGATTTTATTATGGTTTTATCAACCATAGAAAATAACATTGACGCCCCTGATACTGCAAACTTTGATTTCACAATGATTGAAATTGGTGAAACTGAAATTAGAGTTCCTGGAGATGTTGTGGGCCAATATCCGATAGGTGCTCAACTTCACTTTGGTGAAATTTTCTGTGTTAAATGTGATGAAGCTGAAATAAAACTAGGAGGGATTGGTGCTGGTGATGCAGGTACTGAAGGCGGTTGGCTTGAAGGTGATGTGAAAGGTGAGGGGTTCAGAATTTCTAAAAATAGTAATTTTTCTCTAAATTTAAATCATGAATACATCGCTATTGACAACGAATACATCAAAACTACTATCTGGTGGAACCTCCTATTCAATTCAATTGCGTTTTTAGGTTTTGGTATTCTTGTTTTTGCAATTGGTGGAAAATCTACAATCATGGGACTCTTCAAATTCTTTTCTCCTTTCCTAATGACTGCGGGATTTTTTTCAGTAATGTTCCTCGCCATGTCACAAAAAGATTTTTTGAATTTAAGTCGATTAATGGTTGTTTATTTCGTTCCTCCATTTGGTAAAGGAACTGTGATACCTGGAGGTATTGCTTTGGGCCTAAATCCTTGGGCTCTTGCGGTTGCTACTGCATTTGTTGACATTGCTGTTGGTGTTTTCTTGACTTGGAATTTTGATTTAGCAAAGAAAATTCCATTTATCGGTAGCGGAATTACAAGAATTCAAAAGAAAGGAGAATCTATGTTGAAATCCCTTCCTTGGTTAGAAAGGGCTTCGGTTACTGGTATTATTGTATTTGTTATGTTTCCTTTCCAAGGTTCGGGAGCTGTTGGAGGAACTATTCTAGGAAGGGCCATTGGTCTTTCTCCAAATAAGAATCTAACTGCTGTTTCAATAGGTGCAGTTAGTGGTTCATTCTTACTATCTGCGTCCGTCGTGTATGGATTAGGTGTTTTAGCTGTCTTAGCACCTATACAAGTCGCGGTAGCAGTTCTATTCACTGGATTGTTGATAGCTATCTACTTCACGTATCGACACTGGGATGAAATCTCAATGGATGAAGTAACCCAAACTTTAGGTTTACATAAAGAAGGAATTATTGGGGCACCGTTGACTGCTGCTGGAGGAATGGTGGGAAGTGCAGGAGAGACTGTATTGAAAGTCGCAGGAGATACTGGAAAAACTGTTGCTACTGCAGCTGACAATACTGGAAAAATGATAACTAAAACAACCGGCAACCTTGTAGGTGGATTTTTGGGATCTTTCACTGATGATAAATATGATTTTGCAGATCCGAACAATCCTATTGAACTTGAATCGGGAGTTTTAGTTTCAATGCCTAAAAATGGGGCAAAAAATAGTGTTGTAGTTACTGGAGGTGCGGGTTTCATTGGTTCGCACTTGGTTGATAGGTTGGTTAAAAGAGATGAGCATGTAGTAGTCCTCGACAATTTTTCTTCTGGGGAATTAGAATTCTTATATGACTCAGTTGAAAAAATAACTGTAATTGATATTGACTTACTGAAAGATGATTTTGAAAAATATTTGAAAGGTGCAAAGATTGTCTATCATTTGGCCGCTAATCCTGAGGTCCAATTAGGAATTACAAAACCTGAAGTTATGCAGGAACAAAATGTAGATGTTACAGAAAGAGTATTAGAAGCTATGAAAAAAGGCGGGTGTGATAGAATTGTATTCACTTCAACTTCTGTTGTTTATGGAGATGCTAAGAAAATTCCTACTCCTGAAAATGCTAAATTAGAGCCTATCTCTGCTTATGGCTCTAGTAAATTAGATGCTGAAAAATTGATTGAGAAATATTGTAAAGAACATAACTTTAGAGGAGTGTCTTACAGATTTGCAAACTGTGTCGGGCCAAGAAGTAATCACGGTGTAACATATGATTTTGTAAATAAATTGAAGGATAATCCAAAAGAATTAGAAATCCTAGGAGACGGGAAACAACACAAATCCTATTTCCATGTTGATGATTGTATCTCTGCAATGCTAGCTAAAGCTCCTGGTGAATTGTGTGATAAAGGAGAATTTGTAGCACTTAATGTAGGCTCAAAAGATGCTATTGATGTTGTAACTTTAGCTAATGAAGTTTGTAAAGCTTTGAAATTGAAAGATGTTGACTACAAATTCACTGGTGGAGTTGATGGTGGAAGAGGGTGGAAAGGCGATGTGAAGAAAATGAGATTGGACATCAAGAAATTGAAATCTCATGGTTGGGATCCACAGTATACAAGTAGGAAAGCTATTAACGAAACTGCGAAATGGCTTGACGAAAATTATTAAGTTAGACTGTTCAAAGTCAGAGTAGCTCCTGTAGTGTAGTCCGGCCCATCATTTCGGCTTCTCGAGCCGAGCACCCGGGTTCAAATCCCGGCGGGAGCACCATATTCAATTAACTTAAATGATATATATGTCCTAAATTTAGTGAATACATGAAAAGCCCAGCTGAAAGTTCAGACAATCTGGACGAACTACGTCAATTACATGAATTAAAAGACAAGGGGATTTTGTCTGAGGATGAATTTAATGAGCAAAAGACTAAAATATTGAACAGAAAAACACAAGAAACTCTAACTAATCAGCATGTTGATCCTCAAACAAGCATTTGGGGAAGTGCTTCATGGATTACTCAATGGAAATCAAAAGAAGAAAACACAATAAGAGGGTTTCCAGCACGATTTAATCACTACAATCATCCTTTTAGACCTTGGTTTGGAGCTTTTTCAAATAACGTAGTTGCTGGTCTTACAGGTTCTTCAAAATTAGTTATAGAACCCGGTCAAATTACTGAGTATACTGAGGCTTTAGGTTATAGAACTAAAAGAGATTTAGACTTAAGAACTTTTGATTCTATAGAATTTGTAAGATTACCTAATCAATATTTACTATCTTTAAGTTGGATAATATCTTTGACCTTTTGGGGTGCAATCATAGGTATACCTTTAGCTATCTACAGTTTCTGGGAGAAACAGGTTTTCTTGGTTGTTCATTTCGGTATGAAAAGTACTACGAATAATCCTATGATCATCCGAATTGAAGGTGGTGACTGGCGAGAAAGAATTTCCCATTTTCAGAACGTACTAAACAAAAATCGAGAAGAAAAATAATCCATTTAACTCTTGTCAAAGGCAGCCATCCCTTCTTACTTAAATATCAAGACTTAAAGTACAATGTATGTTGCAAATAATATATAGGAACAAAAGGCAATTTTTGGCTTTAGCAATTTTTCTTGTGATGTCTGTAATCTTAGTCATGATTCCCTCTGCCTCGGCTGAGGAACATAATGTTTCTATTACAGATGATATGAAATTTAATCCTGAAGATTTGACAATCAATGTAGAAGATACTGTTACTTGGACAAATAATGATGGAATGGGGCACACTGCAACTAGCACAGATGGGCCTGCTTCCTTTGATTCTGGGAATATAGATACTGGGGCTACATGGTCTTTTACTTTTACTGAAGCTGGAACATACAATTACACATGTGACTATCACAGTTCAATGACTGCCTCAATTACTGTTGTGGAATCTGATGGTGGTGATGGATCTAATGACACTGACGATGGTAATGGATCTAATGACACTGAAGAATCTCCCGATAGTGACAATGATGGTATTTCAGATGAGGATGATTCTTGTCCTGAGGAAGATGCGAGTGGACATGATGCTGATGCTGATGGTTGTATAGATGATAGTGACAATGATGGTGTGAAGAACGATGTTGATGTTTGTCCTTTTGACGCAACAGATGGATGTATCGCAAATCTAGAAGGGAATAATGAAACGTTCATTGAAGGTTGTACAGATACCAGGGCTGAAAATTATAATTCTGAAGCAACGGATGATGATGGAGGTTGTCAATACGCTGTAGAAGATTCACCGAGTGTCGGCTTTTTAGTTGCAATTAGTTGCTTAATGGTAGCATTAAGAAGAAGATGAAAATTAGGCATCTTGGTATAGCTGTAGATTCTATCGAAGAGAGATTACCGGTATGGGAATCATTTGGACTTAAATTACATCATACTGAAGAAGTAGATTCTGAAGGTGTGACTACTGCACACTTGAAAGTTGGCGAGTATGAAATTGAATTGCTTGAACCAATGGGAAAAGATACTCCTGTTGGTAAATTTATTGACAAAAAAGGTCCTGGAATCCATCATTTAGCCTTAGAAGTTGATGATATCAATGAATCCTTAGAAAAAGCAAAAAAGAACGGTTTAGAGCCTATTGGAGAAGCTCCGCGCCCTGGTGCTGATAATACTCTTGTGGCTTTTTTCCATCCTAAAGACACCGGTGGAGTTTTGCTAGAAATCGTTCAATGCAAAAATTAATCTTCTTTATTTTTAGATAAAAGAGAATATAAAACAAAGGGGCTTGTTAAAACAAATATCATAGCAAGAAATCCATGAGTACGACTTATTAGACTGTCTTCATCTATGTAAAATTCAATAAAAAATCCAATCACGATTACTATGACTCCGATACCAATTCTAAATGGAAGTGAAGGTCCAGTCTCTTCGGACATGCGAAGATAATTGATTGTATATTTATATCATTTATTGAAATTAAAACTAAGTTCCAAACATTATTCTTAGAACATCTCTAGTTCCAGGTCCCAATCCTAGAGCTAATAAAAACATCAAAAGAAGTGCAACCATCTGAGGTTCCTCCTCTTTGCTTTTTTCGGTTTCGAGGGCGTAGATTATTCCTGTTACTACTACAAATTTCAAAAGTATCATTACTGATGCTGTACCGAAATATTCTATAAAGAAATCCGGAAGAACGTGTTTTTCTGTATACCCGTATTCATCTATGCCTAAGTATGTGGCGCTACCATCAAGAAAATGACCAAAATACAATAAACGATATATTCTATTCAATGGCATTATAAACCAAGAAAAGAACCATACCAGAAAAGTCACGCATGATGCAAGAACTACTGTGTTCCATAACATTTCTGGGTGTTTCATTTCATTTTGTGCTAAGTTTAGATATGTCCAAATTAAAACCAAGGTATTCGTTATTCCAAAAAATAAAATTGGATCTCTAAGGGGTTGCCCTCTGTAAAATTCTGCAGTTAATGCGCTTGCGCAAAGAACTAACAAAGCCCATGAAGAGGGATGTAACCATTCACCAGGTGCAAAGTACCACCATAAACCATAACCAAGTATTGCGAACGAAACTAGGCCTAGGCCTTTTGTCAATGGAGGCAAAGGACTTCGGGCCACCCAAACTCCTACGGCAATGACAAATAATCCATAAATTACGAGAGCTCCGTAAACTAATGGTGAAATGAAGAAATATTGAAGAGGAGGTTCAAACATATCTGCATCTTCTAATACTCTAACAACGCCACCAAGAATTAACAAAGGTACTGATGCGAAAACGAATCTATCATTCAATTCTATTTTCCAATCGCTTAATAATTCATGTATAAACATAAACAATAGGAAGAAACAGAAACCGTACGCTATTGTGTTGTAAATATTGTATTTCGCGCCTGCTTCACCTTTAGAATCGGCCATTATAGGATCAACAAAATGATCTGTCCAAAAATCATTGACTTGAGGGATGAATTGTATAGCTAGAAGAAGGACCAGTATAATTGCCGCTCCCAAAATGTATTTATTTTCAGTAATTTTATAGCCTTCATGGCGAGAGATTGCAATGTCTGGTTTGTCTTCCATTAATTTCCAGCTTCTAGCTCTCTTTTGATTCTAGCTGCCCTAAATGACATTATACTAAAGAACATATATTCTCCACAGAGTATTAGCAGTGCCATGTGGGCTATTACAGATTTGCTAAAGTCTCCTGTTAACACTTCTGGTAACTTCTGTGCGCCCCCTAGAACGCCTATCAATGCAAACACTGCAGTAGCATGCATTGCATGCATTTTCATACTTTCATTTGAAAATGCTAAATATCCGGGTATTAGGAATCCTAACCCAATAACTGCAGGAATCAATGCAGTATATTCACTGGAATCCAAATAAAATAATAGACCTATAACTATCAACAAAAATCCTTGCAACATTGCAATCATAGGCATGTTTCCCAAAATCCATTGCATTGTGCTTCTCTGTTCCTCTGTCATAGTTAAGCATTTTAGAAGGGGCGTTAAAGCATATTTGTCGAGTTATAGCTAAATAGTGTGTAATTTTATCGTGCGCATGGACTGGTTAAACCTAATAGGTAAAGGACTTTTTTCTGGAGCTGTGATAGTGACTGCCAGTGAGATTGCCAAGAAATCGACCATATTTGGTGCATTAGTTATCTCACTGCCTCTCGCAAGTATAATGTCAATGACTTGGTTGTATAACGACACTAAAGATACCTCGCAGGTGGCTGACTTTGCTGAGAGTATCCTTTGGTTAGTCATTCCCTCATTGGTACTATTTGTTGCCCTACCTTTCCTCCTAAGGAGGGGCTGGGAATTTGAACATGCAATGGGTATTGGAATTCTATTGACAATCGTCGCCTACGCGGCTGGTGTGACTCTCGCTAAATCACTCGGAACTGTCTCATAGGTACTAAGATACATCTGCTTATTTGCCGAGTTATAGCTAAATAGTGTCCATTTGTCCATACAATATGGACTTATTGGCAGATGATGATATTGCAAGTCGAATAAGAATGGTTGGGCCTTGGGAACATGATTCTGAAGAGAAGATGTTGATTCGTGAAACGATGTTCAAAGATTTCATGGAAGCTATGGGCTTTCTAAACAAATTAGCTGAGGCTGCAGAAAAATTGAATCATCACCCTGACATGACGCTTTGTGAATATAATCGTGTAATTGTTACAACTACTACTCATGATGCCGGAGGAATTACAGATAATGATATTCGTTTGGCACAAGATTTTGAAGAAATTTTAGAAGGTTACGACTAAAATTAAAAAATGACCGAAAGGAAAAGAATTAATCCTATTTCTTTCGCATTAAGATTTGCTCTTGGTTTTGTATGGTTAGGATTCTGGTCTCTTTTTTGCATGTGTTTGATGGTTTTGGCCCTCCCCTTTCGTACTTTAAGGGTCAGGATTGGTAATTTTTGTGGCAAAGTAATTGGGCCTGTAGTAAGTCGACTTATTGGGGCTAAAATCATAAATCCTGATTCTGATAAATTAAATTCTTCAAGGCCTGCTATTTTTGTTACAAATCATACATCTGCTCTGGATGTGTTCATTGGTATGGCCTTGTGTCCTTATGGCGGGTGTGGAGTCGGTAAAAAGGAAATTTTGAGGATTCCTTTCTTTGGATTGGCTTACTGGTTAGCTGGGCATTTACTAATTGATCGAGGAAATAATGCTAAAGCTGTAGCTTCTATGAAAAAATTATCTGATTTTGTAAGGGCAAAAGAGTTGAGTATTTGGATTTGGCCGGAAGGAACTAGAAGTTTAGACGGAAAGCTAATTCCATTCAAGAAAGGATTCGTGCATCTCGCATTGGCTACAGGATTGCCTATTGTTCCTGTTATGGTTCATGGTGCGCATAAAGTATGGCCAGCAAAAACCATGCAATTTTATCCTGGGGAAGTTAAAATTGAAGTTTTAGAACCAATTAAAACCGATGATTGGAGCAGAGAAACTGTAGATAAACACGTTGAAGAAGTTAGAAATCTTATGGCTGATTCACTAGGTTAGAATATCTTTTATTCTAAGTTATATTCATCTCTTTCAATTTTTCAGGAAGATAGGTGTTCGTAACGAAATCAAGACCATATTTTGCCAAGGCTTGCTGTTCTGATTTTTTACCTATTTCTAACTGTAATTCTATCTCTCCTCTCCAGTATTTACTTTTGAATCTTGGATCGCTTTGAATGGATTTTAGAGCACTGATATCTCTATCTGTTAAATCATCTGCAGGGAGCTCATAATTGATAATATCAGAAGGAGTAACTCCCAAGTATCTTGCACTTGGCGTTGCTAGAATATGGGAAATATGGGCGGTCTTAATTGCCCCATAGGCTACCGAACTGTAAATTCTGTAAGACCATGGATCTGCATCTGTAAACAACAATAATGGAAGTCCTGATGTCCTATGCATTCTTTGTAAAAAACGACGTGTGGAACGAGCAGGTTGACCTTTGATGTGAACTAATATGACATCATGGGTTTCATCAAACCCATTTTCTACTAAACGATCAAACATACCTCCTGTTTCTATTGCAATAATACATTTTGAATTTCCAAAATCATTAAATGTGATTTTGTTGTCTTCTACATTGTAAGGAATGTTGTATCCTGTATCTCCAACATCATTACGGCAATTGATACGCATTGGATTTCCTTTACGATTTATTTCCGTTATAGTTACATCTCCTAAAACTTTAGCGCCGTCGTCTTCAGGCCTAATTTTGAAATCTTCTCTTTGAAATTTTGTAATTATTTCTAAATCCTCGATTAATTTGTTTGATTCATCTTGTGCATGGAATTTGCCCAAATCCCAAGCTTCTGAGATGTAATACAATTCTCTTAGTGTTGATGATTTACTCTGACTTGACATCTCTCGAATAAAATCTAGTAAATATGTTGTTCTAAGAAGCATGTAAGCTCCATCTAGTTTTTTGGCTGTTCTAGTTGTTTGTGCTTTCCCGTATTTCCATACTTTTGATTTTTCATCGAAGATAATATTATTTTTACTTCTAGTTGGGATTGACATTTCCGGTACCTTACCGGTATTCAGCTGCTTGTAAATTTGTTCAGCTATCTGTTCTAATTCATGTACGGCGGTCGCCATATGTCCCTATTGAAAAGGGGTTTTAGATTGAATGGGGCCTTGAAACCACAACCTATTATTGCCGTATGGTGAATAATTGAATATGGATATCCTAGAAATCATCCTATCCTTAACCTTGGGTTTGGGATTGGCTGCAGCCTGTGGTTTCCGCATCTTCATACCTCCGCTATTGATGGGGGTCGGAAGTCGATTTGATTTGTATGACTTAGAAGGTTCATTTATTTGGGTCAGAGAAGATTGGGCTATTGCTGTATTTGCTATTGCAACGCTCTTAGAAATTGGTGGTTATTACGTTCCATGGATTGATAATTTACTGGATACAATTGCCACTCCTGCCGCAATTATTGGAGGTATTTTTGTCACTTCAGCTAGTCTTGAGGGTGATGTCGATCCTTCGATTCAATGGATTTTAGCAACTATAGCTGGAGGAAGTACTGCAGGTATTATTCAACTTGGAACTGTTGCTACAAGGGCAGTATCAACTGGAGCTACAGGCGGGTTGGCAAATCCTATTGTTTCAACATTAGAGGCTATTGCATCAATTGTTTGTGTTATTCTTTCTTTTTTCTTAGCAATTATAATTCCTTTTGTTCTTGTTTTCTTAATTTGGAAAGCTATTGGTTACATGAATAGAGGCAAAAATAAACCTAATTCTGCAAAATAAAAGGCAAAATATAGACCGTCTTTCCTTTGGTATTATGTATCGTCTAATTTTTGAGGGGTTTTAATATCATAGACCTCTCAAATTTAATTGCAATGCTGGTTTTTACTTTACCAGTTTCTTTGTTGCCAGGACCTAATAATCTTCTTTCTGCTGCACACAGTTCAAGACATGGATTCAACAAAAGTTTGCCACTAATCTCTGGAATGGTGATTGGGTGGTTTTTACTTGGGGTTGTTGTTGCTTTTGGAGCTTTCTTTATTAAAGAAAATGAAAGTCTTTTGAGGATTCTTACGTACATTGGTGTTGTATATATCATATACTTATCTTATCAAATTTCAGTTTCTTCTCCGGTAGATGAAAAAGACATCTCTGACGAACAACTCGGAATGGGGACTGGAATTGTTTTACAAATTGTTAATGGAAAAGCATTCATTCATTTACTGATTTTAATGACTACTTTTGGAACTGTTTTTGGAACTGTTTTTGGAACTGACTTGATTGGGAAAATGATTATTGTGATTCTAAATGTAGCGATTAAATTAGTTGGCTGGTTTGGATGGGCGTCATTTGGTAGTGCTCTGAAAGAAATCTTCAGTGACCCTAAATCTGGTGTTTTGATAAATCGTATACTTGGATTTTCACTGTTTTGTGTAGCAATCTGGATTGTGCGGCCCGAGATACTTTAGTACTAGACCGTAAATCAGGACTTATGAGATTGGCCATTCTAACTCTCGTGCCTGTTATTTTTGCATTGTTTTTAGTTGGATCTGTAATTGCTGAGGAAAACAATACTGCTGATGTTACAGAAGATGAAAGTAATGTGATTATTGATGTTGTTTTACCTGTCGCATTGGCATTCATTATGTTCTCTCTAGGTATTGGGTTAACTATTGATGATTTCACTGTGATAGTCAAGGAACCGAAAGCTTTCGCAATTGGTCTTACTAATCAAATGATTGTATTGCCGATTATCGCTTTTGCTATTGCTTCGGGTTTGGGACTATCTGACCATTTAGCAGTTGGCCTAATGATACTGGCCTGCTGTCCTGGTGGAGTTACGTCGAATATTCTGACGAAATTAGCAAAGGGCGATACTGCTCTCTCTGTATCTTACACTGCCATAGTTAGCGTAGCCACTGTGATTACTCTACCTCTTATTGTTGGTTTCTCAATGAATCATTTTATGGGGACATCTGCACCAGAGATTGATATTTTGAGACTTGGAATGGAGGTGTTCTTACTGACTACAGTTCCTGTTGGGCTTGGTATGACCATTCGACATTACTTTTCAGAAACAGCCGATAGGATGGACAAAGTCGTCAGTATGGTTGCTGCTGGTTTATTTGTGATAATTGTACTTGCTGCAATTGCGACCGAATGGGATACTTTGATGAATAATATCGGAAAACTAGGCCCTGCTGTGATGCTTCTATGCGTTGTGATGCTTGGTATTGGATACAAGAGTGCAGAATTTCTAGAATTGAATTCCAAAAGAGCGACTACTGTTTCGATTGAAAGTGGGATACAGAATGCTGTTGTGGGCATAGCAGTAGGTGACTTGATTCTAGCTGATCCTGCAGGGGGTTTCTCTACTCTGAGTTTGCCTTCTGGAGTTTATGGAGTTCTGATGTATATTGTAATATCTCCATTCATCTATTGGCGAATTACTAAATCTGAAGAAGAAGAGGAAGAAGAAGGCAACTCAGAGGAAAGGATTTTAGCAAGTATTATGAAAGACAAGAAAACTAAAGCTGAAGACTAGGGCTTAAATAACACATAAATTGTGAATTTTTATGGGCGAAGGTGCGGCTTTATTGATTGTTGGCGGAATTTTATCATTTATGGGGGTTTTAATGAATATAAATCCTATTAAATTCGATGAAGATTTAATGGGTGCTCTCGAAGGTGAATTAACTGATAGAGAAAATATGCTTAGAAATTTTGGAGCGCAACTTAGAACCGTAATTGGTGCTTTCGCAATTACTATTGGAATCATTGCAATTTATAATCGTGATTTGGCAGAAAGTGATGCTGAAAAATTATTAATTTCAATGGGTGTTGGTTTTGTTCTTTTGATGGGGGTTATTGCTGGCGGATATTACAGAGGATTTGTAGATAGACTCGTCATTCCTCCTCTCGTTATTTTTACCGTTCTCAGTGGCATCTGTTTCTATTTTGGATTGATGTAAATTGGTATTACCGCCAAAAGATCATCCAAGATACAAATCGCTTTTAGCAAGAGAAAAATTGGTAGAAGCTTCGGATGTTGTAGCTAAACAAGGACTAATTGCCCATGGAAGAGGAGAAGCATTTGATTATTTACTAGGAGAACAGACTTGTTTCCCTGCTTTGAGTGCAATAAAAGCCGCATCCTCAGCAATTTTATCTGCCAAGAAACCAGTGATTTCTGTTAATGGAAACGTTGTTGCTTTAGCTGCAAGAGAAGTTGCAAGACTTTCTGAAGTTAGTAGTGCTAAAGTTGAAATTAATTTGTTCCACCGAACTCCTGAGAGAATCACGGGATTGACAGAAATGATGAAAAAAGTGGGTATTGATGCGCTTGGTGGAAATGCTGACGATAAAATTCCTGGATTGAGTTCAGAACGTGCTAAATGTTGCTCTGATGGAATTGGTTCTGCAGATGTTGTTCTCGTTCCATTGGAAGATGGTGACCGTTGTGAAGCTCTAGTAAATATGGGAAAAAAAGTAATTACGATTGATTTGAATCCTCTATCAAGAACAGCCCAAACTGCCCACATAACTATCGTAGATGAGTTGACTCGGTGTTTGCCTCTCCTTTCTGATTTTATTAAGGAAAAAAAGGGGATTGAATCGTTTGATAATAAACAATGTTTAAAGGATGTATTGATTTTTATTTCAGAGAGACTTAAATGATATATATGTGCAAAACCTAACCATCGTATGGACAAGGCAGCTGAGTTACGTAATTTGCATCAACTGAAAGCTAGTGGGGCTTTATCTGATGATGAATTTGAATCTGAAAAAAATAGAATTTTGAATGAGAGTGATTCGCCCCCCGTTACAGCCCCGCCTCCTTCTAGACCATCAATGTATGAACAAGGCGGGATGCCTGTGCCTCCTCCCCAAAGTGGCAGTAACGGCTTTGGTATTGCTATGATAATTGGTATTGTCTTAGTTGTACTTGTGGTCATTGCGATTATTGTTATGGCTGTACTGTATGTTTGGTCAGCTAGTTTCCTTGAACAAGGAGAATCTGCACCTATTGCAACCTTCTGGGTGGAAGAGACTAGCGGAGGTTACTGGGATGTTGAACTGATAAAAGTTAGTAAACAGGAAGGCTTAGAAGGTTTCAGCTTTTTCTTGAAGAATCAAAATGGAGATACGTATGTTGGAGGCAATGGTTTTGGAGAAGTTGCAATGCAATATGTTAATGGAGAGTTGCATGGAATAGATACAAACTACGGAGGCAGTGATAGTGCCTTACAACAAAGAGCCGAGGATGTCAGTAATGATGACGGATCTGAATACCCCGTTCATTTCTCTGACAACGACCGAGATGGTACTTTGTCTGCCGGTGACCAATTCAGAATTTACGGACAAGGTAACTCTGCTAATGGGCCTGCAGAAGATGGGTGGAAATTGGATATTCAATTTGACGCTTCTGGAGATATCATAGGTTCTGCCAAATTAGTATAATCTTAAATAAAGAGGATAAATAAGACAATTTAATGGATAAGACTACTGAATTGAAGCAATTAGCAGATTTACGAGATTCTGGTGTTTTATCTGAAAGAGAATTTGAGCAGCAAAAACAGCAGATTCTTAATTCTCCAGGCGGAGGTGCTATGCCTCCTCCCCCTCCTCAATATGGTGCTCCTCAACCTCCTCCTTACGGTGGCGGACAAATGATGATGGATCCTCCAATTGGAGGAGGTACGGCTGTTCTTTTTTATTTGCTTTCGTTTTTGATTCCTATTGCTGGTTTTGTAATTGGTGCAATATATTCATCTAATAATAATCCTGAAAATCAAGCAGTCGGAAAAAATTGTTTATACGTTTCCATTGGAACTATCTTAATTGGATGTTTGTGCTATTGCCTGATGTTTATGGGCTTTTTGGGAAGTATGGATGCTGGTATGGATTGGCAATGTGGTAGTGGCGAATGGATTTCTTCTGACTGGGTGAATGACGGCTATTGTGATTGTTGGGATTGTTCCGACGAAGGCTAGATTTTTAGAACTGTGTTAAAACCAATTTATGACAGCTTTGGTTTCTGTAGCTGCCATCAGATTTGTGCAAGGTCATTCCTTATTTCTGGTAATCAATTACCCTTCTGTGCTCGCTGTACAGGAATTCATCTAGGTTTTATTTTCGCATCTGTTTACAATTTATTTACAGGAAAATGGAAAAGTGGAGGGAGACCTGATCAATGGGCTCTGGCTATTCTTGTCTTAACTAGCCAAACAATGGTATTAGATGGTTTTACCTCATATGCTGGATTAAGAGACACTGATAATTTGACTCGAGTGATAACTGGATTATCGATGGGGGCTGCTGTAGCCATATTATTACCTTGGCTTACAAAAGTTGTTGATAGGGCTGAAGTAAATGGTTCGTATTCCTGGAAAGAAGTTTCTCTTCTACTTTGTGTTTTCTACATATTCGGATTTGCTATCCCCTCATTCACAGATAGTCTTGTCATGTATCATTTAATTTCGATTGCTAGTGTTGTGGGGCAGCTTCTTTTTGCTTTTCTATGTTTTAATTTACTATTCAAATTATTGATTAATAATATTGGTAGTACTGTTGTTCAAAATCCAAATCCTGTTTTCGTTGCATCTTTCCAATTTACACTTATGTTATTAATTTGGAATTTACGCGTTCTGTCTGGATATCTGTAAGGTGAATAATGAGTGTGTTAAACATTTTATTCGTAGGAAGTGATGATGTTGCACGTTCTATCGCTAAGAAATCTGATTCGAGGGATGTCGATAATTACATTTACAAAGATTTAAAGAATGACGGTGATTTCTCAACTATTTCTATTTTGAGACCTAATAATTATCCAGAAAAACCTAAACCCTTCTTCACTGCATTAACTGTTTCTGATTTTGGAATTATTGAGGTTGGAAAGATTGATACATCATTTGGAGAAGCCATTGTTTCTATGGCTTGTGCAGGAATAAATGATGGTTTAATCATCATAAATCCTTTGGATGGTGAATGGGTAGATGACGCGCAAGTGAAAGCCTTGCTTCAACAAGCTGGCCTTTCAAACTGGGAATTTGTGGAGAATGACGGAGTCATTATCAGAGAGAAATTGATAGGGGTTCTAAACAAAATTGAGACTAATGATGATGATGGGTTTGTTGTGGCGGTTGATCAGGCCTTCACTGTGAAAGGTGTTGGACTAGTTGCAGTGGGGCATGTGCAATCTGGAAAAGTTAACAAACATGATGATGTCATTTTTGCCGGTTCTGAAGGGAATGCGATTGTGCGTTCATTGCAAGTTATGGATTTAGATGTGGCTGTTGCCAATCTTGGTGATAGGGTTGGTTTAGCCCTAAGAACTACAGGAGGGTTCAGAGAAGATTTGCTTGGGAAGGGGTCGATATTGGCAGATTCGGGAGAGCGGTTTGAAATTCAGAAGAATTCAAAATTTGAATTGCATAAGGCTACATTTCAGAAGAACGACCTCGCCATTGGCGATGTTTTACATTTCTGTAGTGATTTACAATTCGTCGTTGGACGGATTATTGAAATCAATGAGGGTATTAAGATGGAATGGGATTTTCCAATTGTCTTGAATAAAGCCTCACAGAGAAATCCCTTGATTATTCAATTAGAGGCTAAACCACGAATTATGGGTTTTGGAAGTTTCTAAATTTAGTCTCCAGGCAATCTGTAATCGCCTAGGTTGACTTTTACCATTTCATCCATTTCTTCAACGGTTATCAATGGTGTAATATTTCCCTTGAATTTTCCAGAAGCTGCAATGTTTAGAGCCATTCCAGTTACTGTTGTATGGTCTGGAAAATCCATTATTGCAAGGAAATCAGTACTTCCATAGCACCAATAATACGCTTCTAATTTTCCACCTAACGATTCTACAATCCTTTTTGTTTCGTCTCTTCTTGCTGTACCGCCTTCATTTAGAAGTCCTTTAACACCGTCTGATGTATAACTTCCAGAATACATGAATTTTGACATGGGCGTGTAACTGTATAGTATATTTTAAATCTGTGCGCCTTTCATTATTTTGATGAAAAGGAGTTATTATCGTCAAATACTAGCCCCAATCGTTATTTTTCTGATGATTTCTGGCTGTTTAGATAATAATATAGAATCTCCTTCTGAAAATATAACTAGTGAAGAAGGTATTGAGAAATCTTATTCTGTTGTTGCTCCTGTCGATACGGGGATAAATCCATACCATATGCATTTTCAAGTTAATGAGAGTCTTCCTCAGTCTTTTCTAGATGATTTTGGAGTGACTTTGGTTTGTGATTTATCAGATACGGGGACGTGGGAAGAGCGTGTTGAAGCTGACAGAGAATCTTGTTGGGATAGAATAACCTATAATGATACTGTCTATTTCTCAGGTACAAGAATTATTGGGGCCATGGGTGAAGAAGGATGGAGTGATACTCCTATTTTGGATGACCCTGATGACGGGCATGGGACTGCTGTAACTGGTGCTGTGATTGACGCAAATCCAGACGCCGTGATTTTCTTCCTTGAGGGTTTTGATGGTGTTAGGCGGGCTGCAGAACATCCGATGGTGGATATCATTACAACCAGTTTCGGGCCAATTGGCTCAATTCCAGTTTCAGGTATAGAAGATGATACTGAATATGCTGTGAATGTGATGGGTAAGATACATACTGGAGCTTGTGATAATACTGCTTCCACTTGCGTACAAGATGCGACTGGTGGGCCTCCTTGGTCTATTGGTATTGCTGGATTTCAAGAGGATGGGGATCGAGGAAAAGTTATGCATTGTTCAGGAACTGCTCCAGATATAGTTGCAGACTGGACGCAGTATTTGCCCGATCACGATTCTATCGATGGTTATCATGACACATCTGGAACGAGTTTTGCAACTCCTAGAACTGCTGGTGTTCTTTCTCTTGTAATTCAAGAATTAAGAAATCAAACAAATGATTACGGTTCAGGTGCCCGTAATGGTAGTCTTATCTCAGGAGAATTATTTTCTATAACAAATTATGAAATCAGAAGAAGTATGGAAAAGGCATCATACTTCCCCGAAGTCACTGAATATAATCCTGGTGCAAACGAAGGGGCGTGTCAGACAGGGGTGCCTGTTTCTCCCGTAGCGCCATACACACAAACTGGATGGGGAGTCGTTGATCCTACAATAACTCAGGCAATTATTGAGGATTTGAACGGCGTCTCGCCCTTATCTGACAAAGATTTTGATTGTGAAACGTATATGGATTCCATAATGGTTGCTAGAGAAGCGTATTGGTAATTTTTGGAAAATGGTTAAGTGGTGTTGTCTTATCCTATGGCTATGCCAGATTATCAAATAATCAGCGTCTCTGAGAAAAAAAACGCTGAAAAAGAAGGGCAAATGTTGGATGCTTTAGAAAAGTTAACTAGAGAAGAAGTCAAAACGGGTTGGAAACCGTCTGGAGGAGTTACTTGGTCACCTTATAACTTTGTGACTGAAACAATTCATGTTTCTCAAGTACTCTATAAACTAGAATAAGATTTCAACGATGAGGTTGTGGAG
>CACALG010000008.1 GCA_902533295.1 uncultured marine group III euryarchaeote
CGAAAATCCGAAAAATATCTTTGCTCTTTCAAAAAAAAGAAAAATTGCGCTTATTTTTGGTTGTGATAAAAAAAGAAACAAAAATATTAGAAATTTATTACAGAAGGCAGATTATCACTTGGACATTAGTTGTAAAGGAATTGAATTAAGCGTGGATACAGAAATGGGAGCTGTGACTAGTATTATCCATAATTTAGAATAATTTGAGAGCTTCTTCAACACGCCCTAACTCAACACCCGTGCTTTGCCTCCCACAAATTGCACCCTTTGATGTGCTTATGATTCCAGCCCCTACAAGTGGCATACCAAAATTAACTGTACCTTCCATCACTGGAACTTCCAAAACTTTTTCCATTATTTCTTTCTCAATATCTGAGATTTCTGGATGACATAATCCTCCTTTACTATTCACACAACCTATCATCCCTAAGGTATCCATTCCATTAAGTGACTGAGATTTGATTTCTATTTCAAAAATTCTCTCAGCCTCTACCTTTGAAGTTTTGGATAATCTTTCATTACAAAAACCACCTGCATCATTTAGTAAAAAATTGTTGCCAATCGCATTTGAACGTTCTGATAGAACACCTACATTCAATTCTAAATCTGACGTTACCTTCTCCAGTTTATCTAATTCTAAAGATGTAATTAGATTGGAAACTAAAATGCCTTTGTTATTCATCGCTATTAGAGTACCCAAAACACTGCTACCTCCAATTGTAATAACTTCAACATTAGTTCCTAAAGCCTCAGAAATAGCTTCCATGTCATCCTTAGGTATACCTGGAGGGATGAGAGTCAAAAGGTCATTACTGGCACAAAAAACCCCCGAATATGGACTATTGAAAAGATCTTTCTGGAGTAAAACCATAAAAAAATTATTCGGCAAGGTGTACTATTACACTTCCATCTTCAAATTTTAAGGCACGAACTCTAACCTTAGATGGTGGTTTTTCAATTCCTCTAGACCAAATAAATTGATTAACTGGCGGATCAATAAACAATTGTTTATCCTCTCCGCTACCACTTCGTGCATCTGCTGAAGTACGAAGGACTTCACCGTCTCTTTCAGGTTTCATATGCCGAGTGATAAAATCCTCAACCATACGCATAGCAACAGGAGCCCTTCGTGAACGTGAAACTTTGTGAAGCTTACGTAGCGGAATTGTATACAACCTCTCCTGCATTAATTCATCGTCTGCCATATTTGATTACCTATGGAGTTTACCTCTACGCCAAAAATGACGCTTAGGGTGTGTAGTAAAGTTCCTATTTGTTCTTTGAATTACCCAGGCTGGAACTCTGCGATTACGTTTAACTAACTTATTCAAACGCAACTTCTTACCATATACTTTTCTACTTGACATGATTAATATTTGCTAAGTGATGCAATCTCCTTTTCTAATTTTTTCTTAACATCAAAAGCAGTGTTATCAAGCATAGATTGGCCTTTGGATGTTAAACCTCTTCCACCTTGCTTTGCTTTTTCAATCAAACCGGCAACTTCAAGTTGCTGCATTATCAATCTAAGAACTTTACGGCTTCCGCCTTCACTTCTATTTGGTTTAGCCCCCCTGTCCCTTGCACCTGAATAATGTCTAGCTAAACGTTCTGTTCCAATAGGGCCATTAACTCCAATCTTTCTAAGAACAGAAGCGGTTCTGAAATACCACCAATCTGCCTGTGAAGGGGACTTTTCTTTGTGAACTGCAGTTTTTACAAAACTCGACCATTCAGGAGGAGAAATAGCCTCATCGCTCTTGAGTGTGTTGGCAAGTGCGCCAACCAAGTGCTCACCCGGTACGTCGTAGTGTGTTGTCACGTGGATAAAACCTCTGCGGGGTGACGCGCCACACGGACTATATTATAAACTTAAGCCTAATCCAAATATCTAATGAAGCCAGCTCAAAAATTCATTGAAATGCACAATACAATGACTCTAGCCACCATTGGAAAAGATAGGCCTTCTGCTGCAGCAGTATTCTATGCACCTATAAAAAATGGCAAATCATTAGTTTTTGTAAGTAGTGAAAAATCAGAACATATTGTAAACTCCAAAAACAACAACTCTTGTGCAGTGACGATACAAGAAGATGGACAAGAATGGAATGTTATAAGGGGAATTCAAATTAAAGGAAATATAATTCTAGCTAATGAAAAATATTGGAATGATTATCTTGAACGATATGATTACATAAAATCTGATTCAACTTTATCAAAGGCATTGGAAAAAGTAAAATTGTATGAATTAAAAATTGAATGGGTGAGAATTATAGATAACTCAAAAGGATTTGGAAATAGAGAAGAATACGAATTGTGAATTAATCTGCAAAAGTTTCACTTTTGTGAAAATACCAAATCATGCTAACAAAAAGCATAATCATTAGAGCAATTATGATGAAACCTAAAGTATTTCCAATTGCAGGAAAAATGAATAATACGAAAAAACCAACAAAGAAAGTCCAAAGTAGTAGATATATTAGATATGAATGAGGTGCAAGTTCAGGATCTTTGGCTGCCCCAAAAGTTAGTAAATCTATTAAATTCATCGATGATTTTCGTAATGGTGGAGCTTCTGATATATCTGCAGAAATGGCCTCCGTTTGAGATTCTTCCGCCTTTTCATCATTTTTATTGAGGAAAGCATCAATTTTGCTCTTGTTTTTTGCCATGTGCTTCTACTACCTCAAAATATACGACTAATTATCCTTTGGGTTGCGCATAGACTCAATAAAACCTTCTTGAATTAAACCTCTGCCTGTTAACAAATTATAATTAACTATCAATATAACTAAGATTCCGCTAACTAAAACAATCATATGAGAAATTTGAGATACGCCTCGAATTCCACCAATTGATGAAGTATCAAAATTTGCCAAGAAAAAATTACTAGCTCCATAAGCTAACGTAAATGAAATAGCATAAAATATTACATTTTCTTTGGTTATAAAATTGCCTGCTTTACCCATATAGTGATTTGTAGATTTAAGATGTGCCCGCCTAGCTTCCGTTCTAAGTGCTTGAAAGGATAATGAATAAATAACTAAAAATATTGTAATTATCATAAATACTAAATCGTATGTGAAACTAGGGTCATTATGCATTGAATATAGTAAAACACCTGCATGATAGGATAAGAAGCCCCAATAACCTATCGAAAAATATGCTGAGAAACTTGCAACCTTTGGATTGTACCAAAATTCTCTATGCATTTGCTTCAGAAGAAAAAAAGTACCGATACCTAAAATTAACATCATCAAAAACCATGAAAAAATAAAAACATCATCAAAATTTTCAGCGAATTTAGTAATTTTATTTGATATAACTTTGAAGATTAAAAAACCTAGCAGTGCCCATATAATAGGCGATGCGAAATTTAAAAGAATACCTAATTTGGTTTCTCCCTCATCTTGATATTTATCCATTCTTCTGAGAGAAAATTCTTTGAATGGTATGCGCATCCACCAAGCTTGAGCGAATTGCCATATAACAAATATAAGAATTAAACCGAAACTTAGATAGAAATGAAGATCTTCGCCATAAGACTCATTATGAATTCCAAGCCAAATAAAAAGGGAAAATACACCAGAAATAATCGCAGGTAAAAAAACACTAGATGCATCAACTTTTCTTATCATCTCATTAAGACTCTCGAATCTGCTTAGATTAGCTATCAAAAAATATCCGATAGAAAAACCATAACCTAAGGAAATTATTAATTTTTCAGCTATAGTTGAGTTTGTAAAACTCAAAAATGCAAAGGTTACTAACAAACCTAATAATACCAGAATATGTGAAAATGTTTCTTTAGATGATAATATACGCAAAATATCTACTTGTGAAACAAATTTAGGAATTGAATCATCAACCTGAACAAAATCTAAAATCTTGCTATCATCATTATCTGAATCAATACTAATGACTGATTCTTCTGAATCGGATTCTATAATTTCCACTGTATCTGAAGATTCATCATCAGTTGTTTCTAATTCTTCACCTTTTTTTGTTTTTTTCATAAGTACATGTTACACGAGATATCTCTATAGCGTGGGCTGTTTTTACTAATTTGCCACCAAATAAATTGATAGCTTTAATTCTTGCTATCCTGCCTTCAATACGAATTTTCATACCTACTTTAAATGCTTCACTATACTCAAATTCTTGTTTAACTGATATTGTAGATTCACCTTCATGTATAGCAAAACGGATTTTGGCATGGGTTGCCTTTTTTGCCCAAACAACAGGATTGTCTTGTGAATATGCTTGACTAGGTCGCTTATTTCCTATTTCAAGGCCTGTGATTAAGATTAAACCATCTGGATGAGGCCTAGTATCTCCTACTCTGAGAACTACGCCTTTATCTATACTCAAAAAATCTTTTTTTGTTTGATTATCATCAGATATACGTAATCGTAATTTCAAAGGAGGTTCTTCTTTGATTTCTGTAGATCTTGTTGTATCGCATTCTAAACACTTAACAACTCCTTGAAAGCTAAATCCACGTTTAGAAGACGTGCGGCTCTTGAGAACTTCATGAGGACATTCTTCACCGCAAACATCACAATAAATCCAGAATTCTTCCATTTAATGCTTAAAATGCCTCATTCCTGTAAAAACCATTGCGATATTTTGTTCATTTGCAGCATCGATAACTTCTTGATCGCGCATTGAACCGCCTGGTTGTATGACTGCAGTAATTCCTGCTTTAACTGCTTCGTCTATACTGTCTCTAAAGGGGAAAAATGCATCTGAAGCCATTACACAACCTTTTGCATCTGGTATGGATTTGAATTCTGCAATCTTAACTGAATCTATACGTGACATTTGGCCTGCCCCTATCCCTACTGTATTCTTATTCTTAGCAAAGACTATAGCGTTACTCTTTACGTGTTTAACTATTTTCCAAGCAAAATAGAGACTTTCTAATTCTTCATTTGATGGGGTTTTTTGAGTAACAACTTTACAATCTGAAATGTTAATCATTGCCTCATCACTTTCCTGTAGAAGCCATCCATTATCTAGGGAACGCAAGGTAGCATTACGCTGATAATTTTCAAGACTTCCTGTTTCCAATACTCTGAGATTTTCTTTAGTTGATAAGAACTCCAGAGCATCTTTAGTAAAAGAAGGAGCAATAACTCCTTCTTTGAATGATGAAACCACTTTTTTGGCTAAAGCTCCACCGACTTCACCATTAAATGATATAATACCTCCAAATGAGCTTTGAGGGTCTGTATTAATTGCTAAATCATATGCTTCTTCAAGATTATTTGCGCTTGCTGCTCCACAAGGATTGTTATGCTTGACAACAACTGCAGTTAACTCATCGAATTCTGTGACAATGGATAATGCCGAATCAAAATCTAAAAGATTATTATAACTTAATTGTTTGCCTTGTATTTGGATTGCGTCAGAAACTGAGGGAGCTGATGAAAAAATATCAGAATAGAATATAGCTGCTTGATGTGGATTTTCCCCATATCTTAGTGGTGGGCTTCCAATTCCTGAAATTTGCAAAGATGGTGGAAGGCCTTCTTTACCAAATCTTGAGCTTAGTTCATTCTGTATTGTTGTATCATATTCTGCAGTATGTCTATATGCCTTCAAAGCCAAATCTTGCCTTTGCTCTAAATTTAAGCCTCCAGCTTCAATTTCATCAATAATCCAACCATAATCCTCTGGATCTGAAACAACAGCAACGCGTGAATAATTTTTAGCTGAAGCACGAAGTAAACTAGGCCCTCCAATATCTATCTCTTCAATCAAATTATCTAAATCTGTACCTTTAGAAACTGCTTCCTTGAATGGATATAAATTACAAACAACCATATCAAAAAGGTCGATTTTATGTTTTTCAATATCCTCTGAATCTGAGTCACGTGCTAAAATACCTCCAAAAATCAAAGGATGTAGCGTCTTTACACGGCCACCCATCATTTCTGGAAAATTTGTCACATTTTCGACAGGAGTAACATTTATTTCATTTTGTTCGATTGCTTTAGAAGTTCCTCCTGTCGAAACTATTTCAATCCCTAAACTATCAAGTTTCTTAGCAAAATCTGTAAGTTTATTTTTGTCACTAACACTAATTAGAACACGAGATATTTGCCTTCTTTCCATAATCAAAATTTAATTAAGGAAAATTAGGTACTGTCGGGAAGTTTCTTTAGGAAATCACCTGAAATTTCCTTCGAAAGATAGACTGTCGTGCCTGCTTTCATAATCTCATTACCACTTTCTTCAGCTGTCTTAACATCAACTAGGAGAACTATTGGTTTTCCAATTATATGGCGGCCAGCTTCCAGAGCATTTAGACGTGTACTTGAAAGATGTACCATATTTCTATCACCAGGGTATAATCCATGTTCTAGATATTCATCTGCATCTTCTTTTGAACAAGCAAAATAAAGGTGTTCTGGATTTTTATCGGTTGGTAAATCAAGGTCAAGATCTAAAGTATGAGCATATGTTGCTCTTAATCTGCCATTTACAAGTTGATAGCGACCTTTTGGATCTGTTTCGACAACTGCTTGTAAGTGTCGTGTTTCTAGATAATGGAAATGGCGTCTTTGGGCCTTGATTGCTTCTACAAACTCAGAGGCTTCAACCCATCCTTGTTTATCCATCTCAAGCTCAAAACGATCTGGGAAGTGGCGTAATACTCCAGCCATAATCCTTCCAAACTGATCCAAATGTCTTGGGGACATTACTAAAACTCCATCTTCACCACTTAGAGGACATTTTTCACCTCTAAAGAAACCGTGTCCGTACTTAACCTCTTCTTTTAACGGAATTGTTGGATTTCTACGCATGAATCGCCATTAACAGAGGTCTGTATAATATTAGTTCTAATCTGTTTCAAATCTAGTTTGAACTGAACCAATGCCAGACTTGACAGATTTTTCAGTAAATGATAATTCTTCAGGAGTCGGTAAATCTATCTCAATTCTTCCTGCTGAAAAAAGGCTATGCATTTTTTCCTCTTTTCCTCTACTACTCCAAAGTGCAGCCTCATCTCTACTTTCTTTGGTAACAAAAATAAAAACCTCGCCTGGCCTATTCCTTCCTGTTCGACCTCTTCTTTGAATTAATCGTATAGCTGATGAAACAGGTTCATAAAATATTACAACATCTGTTGAAGGAATATCCAACCCTTCTTCACCAACTGATGTCGCAACTAGAATATTATATTCGCCATTTCTAAAACGATTTAAAATATCCTTTTGTTGTTTTTGTGTCATGCCTTTATCTCCCTCACGCGAGCCCTGTCCTACAAAACGTACTGGCTTAGCTTTTTCTATACTGGACAATTTTTCAACTATAATCGAAGCTGTATGCCTAATCTCTGAAAATACTATAAAACGGGTTGACCCTGTTTGAATTTGTAAATCAATCAATTCGATTAAGCGTTCAAGTTTTGGATTATCTGTTTTATTTGATTTAGCAATTTCTACAGCAATTTTCCAATCTGAATTCGAAGCTAACCATTTATTGGCTCTACTTCCTTTTTTATTTGTTTGGGCCTCATGGTTAATTCGGGCTGAATAATCTAAAAATTGTGTTATGCCCTGTGTTTCTATAGTTAATATCGCATGGGCTATTTTCATAGCCATTGCCTGTGTTGTCATAAGATTAAAAATTTGAGGAGGTGTGTTGGGCTTAGTCTGCATATACTTAACTTGAAGATTTTTACCTGCTTTTAGTAGCATAGTAGTGGATATTTTTCGTGGCCTCTCAAGAAAACCTTGTTTGTACAATTTACCACACAAGTAATCCTGCAGACTTCTCAATTGATTTGAAACATGTTTAACCGAATCTGGCATCCCCACAGTCACCCATCTTGTCTTTATTGGTTGTATATATTCTACAACGTCAGGATCACTATCATCTCTATTTTCTACTGCTGATATTCCTAAATCACGGCAGAGGCGTATAATTTCTGGTTTAGAACTTCCTGGAGAAGCAGTCATTCCAACTGCCAAATGATTCTTAGCAACTGAAGTGTAATGTTTTCCTATAGAAACGTATGCATAATTTCCAACAGCTCGATGGGCCTCATCAAATATCACTAAAGAAAAATCTTCTAAATTTACTCGATTATTATCAATGTCTTTAGAAACGACTTGTGGTGTTGATACTATAACTTTCGTAGATGACCAAAGAGGTTTACGCTCCTTAGGAGAGATTGCTCCTGTAAATAACACAACTTCTGCATCTAAAAAACTCTTGAAAAATTCAGAGTGTTGCTCTGCCAAAGGTTTTGTTGGTGCCATCAATAAAATTTGGCCATGTTCAAGTCTTTCTAAGATAACTCTAAGTGCAATTACTGTTTTTCCCATTCCAGTTGGTAGAATAACTAAAGTTGACTGTTCTAAACAAGCTTTTGATATATTAGATTGATACTGTCTATCCTCTAATGTTTCACCTTTCAAAAACTTGTGTGTAACTGTTTTCATTTTCAGGACCTAATTCACCCCTTACGGTAAAAGTACAAAAGCATAACTATCTCCGCTTTCCTAAGCATTAAAGAAGAAAATTATTTTTTACTTGGATTTTTACGCAGTGATTCTATCAATTTACTAGCTGTTCCTTGACGTCCACCTGATAATTCTTTGTAGGATGTAAGGCCGACTAATTTACAAGCTGCTTCTTCATCAATATCTGCTTTCTTAACCAAATTTTTGATGAAATTTAATTGTTTGGGGCTTGGTTGCTTTGGAGTGCTATCTGTTTTGTCACGTAATTTACCTATTAGATCGCTAGCGGTTCCTGATTTACCTCCAGTAAGCTCACTAAAACTAGACAAACCAACTAAATTACATGCTGTAGATTCATCCATTTCTAATGATTCGGCTAAGCTTTGGGCATAGGATATCTGTTTTACAGAAGCTGGAATTGCAACGCCTTCAGTAGCTTTTCGAAGTTTATCTATAACTTCACCTATTCTTTCACCATTCATTTTTGAAGGTTCTTCATCTCCAATGATTTTTCCCAAATCAATATCAGAAACTAAGGCTGCTAAACGTTCATAATAGTCTAATTGACGCTTAGTAGGTTTTTCCTTCTTTTTTAGTATTGCATAATCATGTAATTGTTTAAACGAAGTAACAAAACCATCCCAAACCAAAGAACCCTTTTGCTGACCTGTTTCTATCTGATCTAAATCAGATTCCATTTCTGCAGTGAATGATGAAGAAAACAAATTCATTTTTTGGTTATCTGAATTATAAAATGGAACTACTTCATCACATAACAATACACCTTGTTCTGTAGGTTTAAGACGACCTTTATTGTCGCTACAATATTTGCGATCTAATAATTTTTTGATTGTGGCGGCATAAGTTGAAGGGCGGCCTATTCCTTCTGATTTCATTAATGCTACCAGGCCATGTTGTGTGTAACGTGCAGGAGGTTTTGTTTTATCTTCAATCAATTTTGGGTTGTCTTCTTTTTTGTCTAAAGGTACCTTCTTCCCCTCAATAATCTCTGGTTGTGGAGGTACTAGAGCCGGAGTTTTATCAATTTTCTCAAAGGCCGATTCCCAACCAGGACTAATACGCCATTTTGTATCTCCATCCAAAAATTTATCAAAAGTTTCAATTTTTGCTTGGATTTTCATACTAGTCCATTCTGAATCGGACATCTGGCTAGCAATAAACCTTGCCCATATCAATTGATATAACCGTTTTTGAGAGTCATCAAGGCCATTTGGTAATTCAGAAAGTGGATTTGTTGGCCTTATAGCTTCATGTGCATCTTGAACTCCTGATTTTGGTTTGCTACTAAATGCTCCCTTACCTACGAAATCGGACCCCCATTTGGAAGTAATAAATTCCTTTGCTCTTTGACGTGAAGAATTGCTAGTACGTGTTGAATCTGTTCGCATGTATGTTATGTGTCCCGCTTCGTAAAGACCTTGAGCTATACGCATAGTATTACTTGGTCTCCAACTATACTTGCTTCCAGATGCCTGGAGTAACGTATCTGTAGTGAAAGGTGGCTTGGGTCTTCTTTTATAATTATTTAAAGAAACTGTTTCAGGAATTATTTGTGATTCCAAATTCAGATACTCATATGCCTTGTTAGCTAAATTTGAATCATTTGTACGATGAACATCAATTTTCCCTTTTTCATCTTTCCAAACAAGAGGATCATCTCTTTCATGGAATCGAACTCTAAAATCTATTCCAGAAGCAATTGCTTGAACTGCCCAATATGGAGTTGAAACAAAATTTTCTATTTCTTTTTCACGGCCTACTACAAATCCAAGCGTTGGAGTTTGGACGCGCCCCATTGAACTCAGGCTCCATGATCTAGAAAAAACGTGAAGCACGATATCCAATTAAACGATCCATAAACCTTCGAACCTTGGCTGCATCAACAAGATTCATATCAACTGTACCTGCGGCCTTTAATGCATCTTTTATTGCAGTTTCAGTTATTTCATTAAATGTAATTCTTTGAATGTCTCCAAACTCAGACAGTAACTCACTCAATCTCCACGCAATAAATTCTCCTTCTCTGTCTGGATCTGTAGCAATGAGAACTCTATCGACTTTCTTTTTGCGACCGTCGGAAATTATGCGATTAATATGGCCCTCTGATCTCTCAGTCCAACTCCACGGAGGTTCTGGTAAATTTGTTTCTTTGTGACTCCAGAGTGCCTTACTACCATCTTTTCCCTTTGTGGGTAAATCCTGAACATGGCCATTTGATGCTTTAACTATGATATTTTTGCCTAAATATTTTTGAATTGTTTTGGCTTTTGCACCAGATTCAACAATTACCAAATCCATTAACTGCACGCCTAAAAGGGAGAATAAATATCTTTTTCTAAATAAAGAAAGTTGCGGGGGACTATAGTCCCCCGAATTTATAACACCAAAAAATGTAAACATTTAATTTACTGCCGGATACAATCTCAAACATTAAAAAGTGAAGTTTTTGTAATGGTCTACAATGGTTTTAGAAAAATTGAAAGAAGAAAATGCAAGTATTGCCCTTATCGGTGCATCAAATGATAAGAGTAAATACGGTAACAAAATTTATAGAGATTTAAGAAATAAGGGATACCATGTAATTCCAATAAACCCCAAAGAAGACAGAATTGAAGGTGATAAAGCATACACCTCTATAGAAATGATGACCAAACTACCTGATATTGCTAATTTCGTAGTACCTCCACCTATTGCTATGAAGATTGCTCAGCATATCGTTGATTTAGGAATTAAGCATCTATGGTTTCAACCCGGCTCTGAAAGCGTTGAACTAGAAAATTGGTTGAAAAAAACCGATGGAATAAAATACCTGATTAATGCATGTATAATGGTAGAAACTAAGTAATCAATTGTTTTATTTTTTCTAACGCATTATTTAGTTCAGTTTCAGGGCAAGCTCCCTGTGCATAGGAATCTTTTCCACCACCACTACCCCCTACAGAAGATAGTGCCTCTTTCAGAATAGAACCACAGTTAATTTCTACAGAAGCTGAACTGGCAAGAATTACTGTTCCTTTACCATCCTTAGAACAACCTATAGCGGTGAGATTATCGTCATCAGAAGTAACTTCACGTACTAATTTTTGGACCTCTGCAAAATCTGTGTCACCCATATTATTTGAATAAAAATTAATATTACCTATTTTTTCGGATTCCAAATTAGAAGATTTAAAAGTGGCCAATTCTTTTTCTAGAGATGAAATTTTAGACCTTAATTGTTTCCATTCTTTCACAAATTTCTCAGCCGCAGATGGTGCTTGATCAACAGGGACTCCTAGCTTTTCAGCTGTCTCTTCCAACAAAGCTCTTTCCTTCTGTGCTGCTTTAATCGCATCCGGCCCAGCTGAGAATTCTATACGTTCCACACCATCCTGTATCCGCTCTGTCCTCAAAACCTTGACGGCCTCTACTTTTGATGTTGAAGACACATGTGTACCTGCACAAGCTTGAGCATCAATATCTGATATTTCTACGACTCTAACTTGCTTGTACTTTGGTGCACCGCCTTGGTACAAATTATTGCCATATTTTCTGTCGGCATCCTCACGAGTGTAGAACTCAGTATTAACCAAATGATTATCTAAAATAAGATTATTAACTTTAGATTCAATAGACTCTATGACTTCACGAGTCAATCTTCGATGGTGTGTTATATCTAATCGCGCTCTGTCTACAGATTTAGAAGCTCCTGCCTGCCAAATGTGATTTCCTAAAACCGCTCTAGCTGCAGAACCAATCAAATGTGTAGCTGTGTGGTGTCTACTCAATCCTGTGCGATGCTCATCATCTATAGTTCCCGAAATAGTAGTCCCAATAGATGGTGCTTCACCTTCTATTTGGTGAACAACTACATCTCCAACTTTTTGAACATCTACTACTTTACTTTTCTTACCACTCCACTCAATAATTCCAATATCGCCTAATTGACCTCCACCTTCTGGATAGAACAATGTATTTTTCAGAGCTATCTTATTCTTTTCCGAAAAAAGAACCGTAGAAGAAAAAGAACGTTTTTCCATATCACCATAGAAATCTAATTTCGTAGCATCAACATTTACTTCAGACTCTACTTTCTTTTTAGTCTTAGTTTCACCCTGATGGCGATCTGCAACCATTGCAAGAAAACCATCCGGTACCTCAATTCTATGTCCTTGTTCACTAGCGAAATCACTAACTACTGAAGGAGGCAATCCTTGTGAATCATACAATTGCAATAATTTATTTTGGTCGATTCCTCCTGATTCAATAGCCCTCTGGACTGCACGGCGACCTCGTTCTAGTGTTTTAGTGAAACGATCTATCTCTAAACTAACCATATCTAAAATATGTGACTTATTGTCTTTAAGTTCTGGATAGGTTTTAGAAAAATGATCGATGTGATGTTCTACCATTTCTGGCAATGCTTCTGGTGCGCCTATATCTTTCAATAAAAGAACTGTGCGCCTCAAAACCATACGTGCCAAATATCCGGCCTTAACATTACTAGGAACAATTCCATCACCAAACATAAAAGCCAATGCTCGTGAATGATCGACTATAGCGAAAAGTTTCTCCAGAGGCTCAATAGTAGATGTAAATTCAGATAGTGATAAATTATGTCCTAAAGAATTTAATCTATTTAGGACCATTTGCCTTAGTTCAATCAAATCCGAGCCATAATCTACAGATAAAACACCGCACAATTTAGCATTCTCAGATATTAACGAACCTGAAGAGGCTAATTTTTCTTCCAAATTTGCTTTATTTGTTAAATATTTAACTGCTTCTGGAAAAACTGATTCGTATATTGTAGGAGTACCTTGAGAAGCCCAAACTAGTCTCTCTAAACCATAACCAGTATCCACTATTGACCTGGGCATTCTCTTGAATTTTATCCCCTTAAGTTCAATATCTCCATCAGGGTCTTCTTCAAGATCCATGAAAACCAATGTTGCTAACTCAAGACCGCCTGCTAAGACCTCAAGTGCCTCACCACCATTACCACCACCTACCCAAGGATTTTCTTTGTATGTTATTTTAGAACCTGCTAGTCCCAAATCCGTATAAAATTCATGACAAAGTTCTACGGTACGATTTTGCCAGTATATCTTTTCATTTTCGTCATTGAATGCATGGTGTGCCATCATTTCAAAAGTGGTCAAATGACGGCCACTTCGCCCCACTGATTCCAAATCATTTAAACGAATACAAGGTTGAGAAATAGCTAAAGGATTTGCGGGGGGTTTTGAAGAACCACTAGTAACGTGAGGTTGGAATACTGCTATTGATGCTATTGAAAGATAAATGTCATTGCGCCAACGTGCAACAACTGGAGCACGACCAACTCTAGTGTGGTCATGCTTATCAAAGAAACTGAGAAAAGCTTCACGTGCTTCATCAAGATTCATCGATTTTGAAAAAAGAGGCTCCCCGATGAATGAATATTCGACACAAGGTGCATCACCACAGAGCTCACGCTCAATGGTAGACCAGAAGAAACATTTGCATTTAGTACATGTCTGCCTAGTGAAACCTGAATCGTGAAAGAAACTAAGTGAAAGGCCTTCGCTCACAAAGCGGCAGAGAGTAGTAGCTTAAAAACTAAGGAGGGGCATAAGCATTAATGTTGCTTTCAGAATTAGGTAATTATTATGTCTTCAAATGAAACGCATAAACCATACGTTTCAGCCAATAAAATTCTTCCTGAAATAACTATTCAAGGAATTGTATTGGCAATTATCTTAGGGATTTTATTAACATCAGCAAATGTTTATCTTGGATTGTATGTTGGAATGACTGTTAGTGCCTCTATTCCTGCTGCTGTAATATCTATGGCTGCACTAAGAAGTTTAGAAAAAGCTAATCTTTCAAAAGGAACCAATATTTTAGAAAACAATTGGGTTCAAACTGCTGTATCTTCAGGGGAATCACTAGCAGCAGGCGTGATTTTTACTCTACCTGCACTTTTAGTGATGAATCAAACCAGTAATGGGGAAGTTGGTTGGGGAGAATTTCCATACTTTCAAACCTTGATTATTGCATTGGTTGGCGGTACAATTGGAGTTCTATTCTCAATTAGTTTAAGAAGAATTTTTATAGTGAAAGAAAAGTTGCCATATCCTGAGGGTGTCGCCTGTGCAGAAGTACTAGTCGCTGGTGAAAAAGGAGGATCGCAAGTAATGCCTATATTTGCAGGCATTGCATTTGGGGCTGTATACAAATTATGCTCATCACTTATGGTAACTGTAGATAACTCTGTAAAACAAGTGAGTATTGGACTTTGGGAGCATGGATGGCAAGGATTTTACACTTTGAGTGGAAAGCTAAACGAAGCTACAGCTTATGCTAAATCCAAAACAACTTTTTATCTTGGTGCAGAATTATCACCTGCTTTACTTGGCGTGGGCTACATAGTGGGTCCTGCTATCGCAAGTTTCGTTTTTTTTGGTGGTCTTTTAGGAGCGCTTGTCATAATGCCAATTGCTAGTACCCTACTAAATCCTACAGATGCATTCATAGAACAAATTAGCACAGCTGCAATGAATGGTGATATTGTAAATTATGGTGATTATGCAAATCACATAAATGGTAGAAGAAGAATGGTTGGAGTCGGTACCATGTTAGTTGGAGGTCTCTACACTTTAGTAGTAATGAGAGAAGCTCTAATCAAAGGTATAACTGAAATGATTGATGCTACAAAATCAAACGTTTCGGATGTAAAGAAAATACGCACAGATGAGGATTTACCTGCACGTTCAATAGCAATAACCAGTATTACAATGGCTATTCCTATGTTTTTCATGGTTTGGATTGTCTCGGGTTTGTTACTTCCTGCCATTCTATCTTTAATTATTATATTCACTGCAGGATTCCTATTTGCTGCAGTGGCTGGCTATATGGCAGGTATTGTTGGTAGCAGTAATAATCCTCTATCTGGAGTGACTATAATTGTCGTGATTCTAACGGCCACTACTTTTGCTCTAGTTAATAGCTTAATTTATGGTGGTGAAAATACTGCAGAATTACAAGTTGCTGTAATTGGTGTGGCAGCATTTGTTGCATGTGCTGGAGCAATATCTGGTGATAATTTACAAGATTTGAAAACAGGCTATATTTTAGGAGCTACACCTTGGCGACAGCAAATAGGTCAAGTGGTAGGTGTTGCGGCAGGAGCTGTTGCAATACCACTTGTTTTAAATTTACTATCTGAACAAATAATTAACGGTGATCTCGAAGCCCCACAAGCATTTTTGATGGCTAGCATAACTAATGGAATTCTAGGTGGAGGCATGGATTGGTCGATGGTATTTTTAGGATCTGGAATTGCATTTTGTCTTATTGCACTTAGACATCCTGAAGAATATGTCAATATTCTAATATGTGCATATGCATTTTTCCTAATAGGTGGATTTATTGAAGAAGCAATTGCTGAATTTCTATTTACTGGAAGCCTATTGATAGCTGTAACACAATGGTGGGTTAATGAAAAAGGAGGTCTGAATATATCAATCATGGCTGTCGCAGTTGGGATGTATCTAAGCCTTAAAATGACAATTCCAATTTTTATTGGCGGAATGATTAAAATGTATATTGATAAACGATTTGATATACCTCTAATGAAAAATCGTCCTGAATTGTTCAAAAAAGAAAACGATACTGATTTAGAGCAAGCGAAAGAAAAATTACATGGTCCTGGAATTTTATTCGCTTCAGGATTAATTGCCGGGGAAGCTATTATGGGAATTGGTTTAGCCGGAATGGCCGTATCAGGAATTTACTTAGGCATGACGGAAAATCCATCTTTATGGCTGGGAATTGGAGTTTTCACGATAGGTGCTTTGATAATGGCCACACTCAGTTTAAGGCAAACAAAAAATGATGATTTTGGAAAAGTAGAAGAATGGGATTTTGAAGAAAGTATACAAGATGCTGAAATGGTAGAAGAAAATCGAAAAGTTGTAGGAAAAATCGATAGACACTTGGCCAAAAAGAAAAAAAGAACCAGAAAGAAATCTAAAAATGACAAATAGAAATTTTGTAATAATTGGTCATCGGGCCCATACTATAGCTGATTGGAAATTAGATGATATTTGTGGAGGTGCTGGAAGGCTGGACGTTTTGGTAAGATGCGTCACTGCTGCACTTTGGAAATCTCATGGATTAAGAACTGAAACTGATGTTTGGTTAATTCTAAATGGCCCCCCCAAATGCACCAATAACTGTTCATTTTAGTGGAGGAAAAATAAGATATTTAAATCCTGATGAAAGATCAACTGCAGCTCTTATTAGAAATGGGCTTATCAAATATAAAAATGAAAATGGGCTAGTCGAAACGAGTCCCGGAATTTCTATGGAAAGAATTGGCTTGGAACAAGTTTTGAAAAAGTTACCAAATCCTGTTTTACTAAGTGAAAATGGTAGTGATGAGATAGAAAATGCAAATACTTTTATTCTTGGAGATGATAGAGATCCTACTGATGAGGAAATGAAACTATTAGAAAAAATACCAAACATTAGTTTAGGAAAAGAAAGTCTGCTGAGTTCAGCATGTGTAACTTTAATACACCACCATTTGGATTCAAACAAATGAATAAGGCTAGTCTATGGACAAGGTGGCAAACTATACACCAAACAGCCAACCCTTTGCCAGGTGCACATTTAGACCCTATAAGCAAATGGATGCTTATCACTCGCTCGTATGTATTTGAAATGGATGTTTACGCTGGAATGATTGGCCTTCTTTTAGCACTACAGTTTTTGATAGAACCTAATTCTTTAATGTTTTATGATGGAGGACTTATTATTGTTGGTCTGATATTAGCTCATGCAGCCAATAACATGTTGAATGATTTCTTTGATACTTTACATGGGGTTGATACAAAAGGCTATCCAAGAACTGAATATGGGCCACACGCTCTAATTGATAATTTAATATCTACAAAAGGACTTATGATAGCTATATTTTTATGTAATTTAGTAGACTTGATTATTGCAATTTATTTTTATCAGAAAGTCGGAGTAGAAATATTCTATTTTGTCTTTGCAGGATTAGGAATTTCCATATTCTATGTTGCAAAACCAATAAGATTAAAGAACTTAGGGCTAGGCGAACTTGCTATCGGATTGGTCTACGGACCCTTAATGGTAGGAGGAACATTCATGGCGCTAACTGGCGAATCGTTTGGATCACCGGCCCTAAACAATGCCTTCCTAATTTCAATTCCTTTTGGATTAACAGTAATGACAATGAGTATCGGAAAACATATGGACAAATATGAGGCAGATTATGCCAAACCCATCTACACATTACCAGTCATAATAGGGATGAAGTGGGCCTCAAGAGTATGTCAGTTTACAATCATTCTATTCTTTATTATTAGCCTTTTCAGTGTTATTAAAGGGCATTATGCAATGGCTATAGTAGTACTTGCGATACCTAGAGCAGTATATGTAATAAAGAGATTCAATGATCCAATTCCAGATACACAAAAAGAGGCATTTGATATTGCATTTGAGGCATTACCACCTCATCTGAAGGAAAAAGTTGTTGAACAGGATATGGAAGATATTTTTCCTGTTTGGCCTTTGTGGTATGTAGCTTGGGCTTTCCATTTTGTAAAGATTGCAGGAGCAACTTTTGTACTCGGACTGATAATAGATACCTTGATTGTATTAAAATTCATACCACTTTAATATTTATCTACAAGCCTCCAATGTATTTACATGGAAGCAATAATTCTAGTTGGTGGCTTGGGAACTAGACTCAGACCATTAACTCATACTATACCGAAACCATTGCTTCCTTTAGCGAATGTCCCTATGGTAGAAAGAATGGTGAAAAAGTTACCTGAAATATTTGATACGGCAATTTTAGCAGTTAACTATGGCTTAAATGAAATGGAAACATATTTTTATGAAAGAGATATAGGAAAGAGAATAATAATAGTACCTGAAGATGAACCACTAGGAACTGGAGGTGCAATGAGAAATTGTTTCGACTATATTACTGGAACTACTGCTGTTTTCAATGGAGATATTGTAAGTTCAATAAATTTAGAAAACATGTTGAAACAACATGTCAAAACTGGTGCAAAGGGAACCCTAGCCTTATGGGAAGTAGACGACCCAAGTCGATTTGGTGTTGTTGAATTCAAAAATGGACAGATAACACAATTTCAAGAAAAACCTGAGAAAGGTACTGAATTATCAAACTTAATCAATGCTGGAACATATCTCTTAGAACCTGAAATCTTAGAAATGATACCTGCTAATAAGAAAATTTCGATTGAAAGGGAAATATACCCTAAAGTTGCTGGAGACGGATTGTATGGATTTCCTTTTGAAGGATATTTTATTGATTCAGGAACACCAGAATCCTACCTTGCAGCTAATTTTAAGTCATTAGGAAAAAACGGAACTGCTGCACACAATGGTGCAAGTATACGTGGTAACGCTCTAATACATGAAAGTGCAAAATTAAAAGATTGTATTATTGGGCCTAATGCTATAATAGGGGCTAATGTAGAAATAGAAAAGTGTGTTATTAGAGAGTCTGTAATTCTTTCAAATGTTAATGGTTATGGTAGCGTAGTAGAAGGCTGCATTATTGGGCCTGAAGTCTCATTTGAAAAAGATTTAAGACGAACTTTAATATCTCCTAAAGGAACAATTGCTTTTTAGGTAAAGATGTCACTAAAAATTATCCAAATTCCAGTAGGAACACTGCAAATGAATGCTACATTAGTAATGGATGTAGAATCTAAAGAGACTATATTTTTTGATCCTGGTGATGAAATTGAAAAAATATTAGAAATTGCAAACCATGAGAATATGAATATTACTAGATTAATTGCAACACATTGCCACGTAGATCATATTGCAGGTGCAAATATAGCAAAGGAGAAACTAGGATTACCTCTTGAGATTTGCCCACTTGGAAAGGATTTACTCGGAAATGTTGGGCCAATTGCTGCTGCATTCGGATATTCAGTTTCGGAAATAAAAGAAGGAGGTTACTTGAACGAAGAAGATATTATCAAAATTGGGAAAACTGAATTTACTATTCTACACTGCCCAGGTCATAGTCCTGATTCACTTTGCTTTTACAGTGAAGGTGTTTTGATAGGAGGGGATGTTATATTTAGAGGAAGTCTAGGAAGAACTGATTTGCCAGGTGGAAGTACTGAACAATTGATGATTTCTATTACTGAAAAGATTTATCCTTTACCTGATGGAACAACCATTTATCCTGGTCATGGGCCTGAAACTGAATTGGGAAGAGAAAAGAGGGAAAATCCTTATCTTAATGGAACCGTAAAATTGGCATAGCAATTCTTATTATGAAATCATTATTGTGGTAGAAGGGATGAGTTACAAAGATTACAATCTAAAATTAGAAAGAATCGCAAACTCAATCAAAAACAATACTAAATTGATTACTACAAACCGAAAGGGACATAATTATAGGGATTTAAAATTTAAAAAAAAGCAAACTAGAATTGAAACTGGAACACTCACAAATGTACTTGAACTAAAAAATGACTACATAGATTGTGAGTCTGCAGTCACTATAGGCAAAGTTAATCGTTCAACCATTCCAACAAAAAGAATGATTCCTTCATTACCCGAAGGAGATAATTTTACAGTTGGAGGATGTCTCGCTGGTTTAGGTTTGGGTTCAAGCTCATACCTTTATGGTTTTTTTGGTGATAATGTAATTGATTTTGATATAATTTTAGGCAATGGTGAAATAATTAAGAAAGTTTCCAAAACAAAAAATTCTGATCTATATTACGGTATTGGTGGAACCTATGGAACTATGGGAATTATCACAAGAGTAAAAATCAAATTAATTCCATGCGAAAAACATGTTAAAGTTAATTATTATCACTACAATTCTTTTGATAATTTTTATAAAGATTTTTCAAGAAGGATTAAGGAAAGAAGTAGTGATTTTATTGAAGCATTTGCAAATAAAAAGAATAGTTATACCATTGTATCTGCAAATTTTATCAGCGATATTAAACATAAGAAAATTGCAGTAATAAAGAATAAAGACATTATGAAACAACGCAGTATGACTATTTACGCTCAAATTTCAAACAAAAAAGAATCTTGCTATCTAAGATTATTAGATTATTTAGAGAGATATAGCTATGCTGCTTTTTGGGGTCATTATCTTTATACTCCATACAAAATGAGAGATTATCTTTATGCAGGACTTTTATACTCATTAATGCCTCAAAAAATATTAGATTCTTCTCCAGGACATGGAAGGTATAATATTTCAAAATATTTTCATGCTGCTAACCATATTGTTGGAGATTACTATAGAGATGAATATGTACTTGCAACTGATATTGGCGTTCCATTATCTAAATTAAAAGAAGCCATGGAACTAGCTGATAAAATGACTGAAACATATCCTCGATGGATATGTCCTATCAATATAGACCATCATCCTGACAAAATATTTTGTACCAAAAAACCTGAACTTTGTAAAGACGATATTATATTAGATCTAGGGATCTATGGTATAAAAAATACTTCCAAGCCATCTAAAGAAATTAATCAAGCATTTGAAAGGTTTTCTTTCGAACATGGAATGTTTAAAGGCTTTTTCTCAACTTGCTATTTTACTTATGAAGATTTTTGGAACCAATTTGATAAAAATAAATATGACTCTTTGAGAGAAACATATCATGCAGATAAAAACTTCATGAATATATTTGATAAAATGAACTATAGAAATAAAACCAAGAAAGACAATCTAAGAAGCAAACTATTCAAATTTTTTGGGAAAAAATATTTGAAACAAATTAATAATAATAAAGATAGACTAATTAAGTGATAATATGGAAGCATTAATAGTAGGAAACCGACCACTTGGGAGCAATGTAATTGAATTAGCAAAAGAGAAATTGGTTGTGGCTGCAGATGCTGGTGCAGATAGATTATTAAAATATAATATAAATCCTGATTATGTTATAGGTGATTTAGATTCAATCTCAGATAAGGCTACTACTAAACTTGAAGAATGGATTGTTTCCAATAAAAATATACAAAAAACAGATTTAGAAAAAGCGGTAGATTATGCATTTGAAAAGGGTGCTAAAAGAATCCAAATCGTAGGATGGTCTGGAGGTAGAATTGATCATACATTAGCTGCTTTAGGTTTAGCATTTAATCCTAAAATTAGTTTAATTGATGAAAATTTTACCATAAAGATAGTTAATGATTCAGAAATTATCAAAGGAGAAGAAAAGACACTTTTTTCACTTATGGCAATGCCTGAAGCACGCGTAAGTGTTACCGGTGCAAGGTGGAATCTTAAACATGAAAAATTAGAAATGAGTGGAAGGGGAGTACACAATGAAATTGGAACCTCTGGCAAAGTGACTATAGAATGCCACAGTGGTAATTTACTTCTTATTGAAGGTGATTTTGTACTACCTCATGACTGATTCTCTAGTTCTGAAACAAGGATAGTCATCAAGGCGGAACCGAGAAGTGCAGACACGAATACCTCTAAATTGGCAAGACCAAAATCATTAACTGGATTTGTTAGGTATCCTATTCCCGTCTCGAAATCCGAAGTAATGGTTCCATAAATTACCACAGATATTAGCCCAAATATGGCACCTACTAAGCCTCCATTTGCAGTTATTCTATCTGATAAAGATAAGAATATTGGAAGAACAGTCGCTGCAGCAAACAAATCTGCAACCAAAAATATCCGAAAAACACTGAGGGCGTCGTCTGAATAATACCAAGCCAAAATAATCGCAATTGGTGCTACCAAAATTACGGTATATCTTGCTTGAGAAATGTCCATATTAGAATCAGTTAAGTCTCTAGAAACTACTGCCACAATTGCATTCTGAAGTGTATCAATGCTAGAACAGACTAAAGCAATTCCAAGTACTAAAAACATAGCTAAAACTATCTCGTTATAGTCTTTAATCAATTCAAAAAATGCTATGGAGGGATCGGAAAGTGCTCCTCTCCCTGCTGCAACAGTACCCAAAAATCCAAACAGTAATACTGCAATGAAACATAGGCCTGATGCTAAAAATGCACCCTTTCGTAAAGCATCATTATTTTCTGAGGCCCAAGTACGCTGCCAATTGCCTTGTGAAAACATCTCAGCTGCTGTTATAGCTAATACTAGAGCTAAACCAGCTTCAAAAGTTGAATAATCGCTTATACTGCCATGGTACCACTCCCATTCAATATCTTCTGGAGTGTAGGCCTTCGCATCATTCAGAATATTCCCAAAACCCTCATTGAAAATTAGTACAATAATACAAATAATCAGCCACAATATGAAGAACGACTGAATCCTATCTGTCTTGATTGAAACGGGCAATCCTCCTATTACTGTATAAAAAGTTGTAACAATGGCGACATATACTATTGGAACTAAAAAATCAATTCCTGATAAAAATTCAACTGCCCTACCTATTGCAATATATTCGGCAAACATAAATGTAAACATGTAAAGAATAGAAATAATCCCAACATAAATTTGCATAGGACGACCCATCTTATTACGAACAAAATCTGCAAGTGTAATACCTTTGGGTGTTAAATCTCTGATTATAGGGCCTAAATATGCCAATAATAGAAAAGGTGTTGCTGATGATAAGGCATAACCAAATACATCATAAAATCCTCCATAATATCCAACTTCTGAAGGGCCAAACAAAAGCCATATTCCCATACCTGATGCAAAGAGACTCAAACCAATCATTAACCAATTTTGACTACCTCTAGCTGAAAGATATTCATCTGCATCTAGTAATTTATTACCTGATTCACGAGAACCTAACCAAGCAAAAAAGGCTAAAGAACCGAAAATCAAAAAATACCCAAGGAAGGTCGATATCATGACATTGTCTCCATCGATTTAGCTAAATCTTCTACTATATTACATACTCTGTTTTGGTTGTAACCAACAATATACAACGATGGCTCAAATCCATAGCCCCCTTCATCTATCAAAGCTTCAGCATCTGAAACTCTATCATTTATTGATAAATTATCTCCATCTCTAATTAATTTAGTTGAATTTACATCTAAATTATTTAATAATTCTGAAATTATTGGATCCCATCTAAGATTAATTATAACTAAAGCATTAGAACCAGATTTTCGTAAATCAAGAAGCAATTCAGAAAGATGGGAAGATGCACCAAATTTTGGAGAAGACAATGGGCGGGCTTTGCCCCCCACTGGAGTCAAACGACCAGGGAATGCGACTATACCTGAACTATCTGTAGCATCCGTTGTGGCTATAGCAATATTGACTCGAACTTGTGGAGATAATAGGGGTATTACATTCTCTAAACGTTTCCGCATCTCGGCAATTTTAATCAATGTTTTTTCTCTGTTATCTTGAATTGGGAAATTAATAACCAAATCTTGATTGTCTACTACAATTTTCAAACTCCATTTAGAAGCATCTCCTGTCTTCAAAATTTCAGCTAAGGAAACTGCTGCCTCTTGTAGATTACTTTCTATGGGTTCATTATAATGCGTTGGTAAAGTATGCAAATAATTGCCTGCCATCACTTGACTAACTCCCAGAGCCTTTCCCAAATTTGATTGAGTCCAACCTTCATCAGATAATAGCCGACAAGCACGTCCTCGTAATTCTTTGAATAAATTTCCTGTCAATTCAACTGGCATCATATTAATCACTTATGGAATAAGAAAAGGCACTTATAAGTCTTGTACAAACCTTTTAGCAAGGGGTCTACTAAACTAAGTTTAGAGGTACTTTATTTGACAAATTCAATACCAGTCTCAAAGGAAATTTTAGAAAGCATTTTTGATGAGACTGGATATAACCCAAGCAATCTTTCTATTCGTGAAACAAATAGATTAGCAACCTTAATAAGTCAAAAAGGTAATTTTGATTTTGTTAGAATGGAAATGGGCATACCAAACCTTCCAACTCCAGATATTGCAAAAGAAACTGAGAAAAAAGCTATAGATCAAGGGCTCCAAGGAATCTATCCTCCATTTGATGGAATTCCTGAATTAAAAACTGCAGGGAGTAACTTTGTCAAAGCATTTTTAGACATGAACGTAGAACCTAAACATGTAGTGCCTACTTGCGGATCATTACAAGGTGGATACATTTCACAAGCATTGGCTGGAAATATGCACAAAGGAAAAGATACTATTTTGTATTTAGATCCAACTTTTCCAGTAACTCGTTATCAAGCAAAATTTTTAGGACTAAAAAGTGATGGAATTGAACTCTATGATAATAGGGGCGAAAAATTATTAGATGCAATAAACGACAAAATATCTGGAGGAAAGGTTGGAGGTATATTGTGGTCTTCACCTAATAATCCTAGTTGGTCATGCTTAAATGAAAAAGAATTGAAAGGAATTGCTGAAATATGTGATAATCATGACATATTAGCAATTGAAGATTTAGCGTATTTAGGAATGGATTTCAGAAAAGATTATTCTCAACCAAACACAAAACCATATATTCCTACAGTTAGTAAATTCGGAAAGAATTGGATTACATTAATTTCAGCTTCAAAAGCATTCTCATTTCCTGGACCAAGATGTGGGCTTGCAATAATTTCACCAGAATTAAATGAAGAAGAATTTGACCAATTAGGAGATTTTTGTGGAAGAAAAAGATTCGGACACGCATTTACATTAGGGGGATTATATGTTACAACATCTGGTACAAGCCATACTGCACAATTTGCCTTAGCAAAAATGTTGGAAAAAGCTACAAGCGGTGAATATGATTTTATTAAAGTAACAAGAGCTTATGGTAAAAGAGCAAAACAAGTTCGCAAAATATTTTTAAAATATGGCTTCAAACAAGTTTATGAAAAGGACATGGATGAAACTGTAGGTGATGGGTTCTATCTGACAATGTCATATCCAAACTATGATGGAACAAATCTAATGCTAGAGTTAATGAAATATGGAATTTCGACAATTACTCTAAAATCGACCGGCTCAAATAGGCATGAAGGATTACGGGTTTGTATCTCATTTATCGATGAAAAAGACATGCCTGTTTTAGAGGAAAGACTAACTAAATTCATGGAGAACAATAAGTGAAACCGGACGAAGTAGATTTTGATAATTTGACATTTAGTTTTACCAAAACTAAATCAATGTATGTAGCAAAATGTGAGCAAAACAGTCAATGGAAAATTGGAGAGCTTGTGCCATTTAGTAATTTGAGCTTATCGCCTGCTGCAACCGTGTTAAACTATGGCCAGGGATTATTTGAAGGAATGAAGGCGTACAAATGGAATAACGGTAAAATTGCAATGTTCAGACCTGAAAGAAATGCTAAAAGAGCTGCAAATAGCTGTAAGAGATTATCTATGCCTGAGATTCCAGAAGCACTCTTCCTAGATGCTGTCAAAAAAGTAGTTCGCGATAATGCTGGCTATATTCCCAATACAAAACAGGGTGCACTATATGTCAGACCAATCATATTTGGATCGGGAGAAGGAGTAGGGGTGGCACCGTCTACAGAATATATGTTCATCGTGTATGTTAGCCCAGTAGGGCCTTATTTCAAAGGAAAATTAAAACCAATAAAACTAGTGGTTACGAATGAATATCATAGAGCTCCATTGAAAGGAACTGGAGGTGTAAAAGCAATTGGAAACTACGTCCCAGGTATGCTGCCAAGTGGATTAGCAAAAAAGGAAGGATATGCTGAAGTAATTTACCTTGATGCAGCTGAGGAAAAATACATTGAAGAAGTAGGTGCTGCGAACTTCTTTGCCGTAAAAGGTAATAATCTAATAACGCCTGAACTTACTGGATCAATTTTGCCAGGAGTGACACGAGAATCTGTCATAAAGCTAGCGAAAGATAAAATGGGAATGGAAGTTGAAGAAAGAAAAATCAGTGTAGAAGAAGCACTTGTAGCTGATGAAGTCTTCTGTGCAGGAACTGCCGCAATTATAGCCCCAATTGGTTCAATCAATCACAAAGGAAAAGATTATACTTTTTGTAGCGGTGAAATTGGTGAAGTGACTAGTGAACTTTACAATTATCTTACTGGAATACAATATGGTAAAGCCAAGGATGATTTTGGCTGGATGACTGAAATATAACGTAATTTATACCCCTCTCTTGTAGATTCATTACAACATATGACTATTTTAAGCGAAAAACTCCAAAATAAAATCCGAGATAAAGAGGCTAAAATTGGAATAATTGGTATGGGGTATGTTGGTATCCCCTTAAGTTTAGAATTCACTATTAATGGATTTAATGTTTTAGGATTTGATAAAGATAAAAAAAGAATTGATGACATCAATGAAGGCAAGCAAATAATGAAACATATTAAACAAAAAGATATGGCAGATTTTATTGCAAATGATGGCTCGGCAACCAACGATATTACCAAGTTAAATGAAATGGATTGTCTAATTATTTGTGTACCAACTCCTCTTGATGTACATGAACAACCTGATATGAGTTATGTAGAAGCAGCCTCAAATGACATCAGTAAAAATATGAGAAAAGGACAGTTAATAGTTCTTGAATCAACAACATATCCTGGAACTACAAAAGAATTAGTCAAACCTATCTTAGAAAAATCAGGATTAATTGCAGGTAAAGATTTTTTTCTTGCTTATTCACCTGAAAGGGAGGATCCAGGAAACAAAGAATTTAGTGTTTCAAAAATCCCTAAGGTTATGGGTGGATATACTGAAGAATGTCTTGAAAATACAAGTATCCTCTATAAAAATATTGTAGCTGAAACTGTAAAAGTTAGTTCTATGGAAACTGCAGAATCAACTAAACTAATGGAAAATATATTTCGTGCTGTTAATATTGCAATGGTTAATGAATTAAAACTCGTGCTTTCTAGAATGGATGTTAATATTTGGGAAGTTATAGATGCTGCAAAAACTAAACCTTTTGGATTTATGCCATTCTATCCTGGTCCAGGAATGGGAGGGCACTGTATTCCTATTGATCCTTTTTATCTTTCATGGAAAGCAAAAGAATACAATACTGAGGCTAAGTTCATTGAATTAGCTGGAGAAATCAATCGTAAAATGACTGAAAATATTGCTCACCGCATTGGTAAAGGATTAAATGACGATGCAAAAAGTGTTAGAGATAGTAAAATAATGATTTTAGGAGTCGCATACAAAAAGGATATTGATGATATGCGTGAATCTCCTGCTTTATCTATAAGAGAATTACTTAAATTTAAAGGTGCAACTGTATCTTATCATGATCCTTATGTAAAAAATATAAATGAAGAAAAAAGTTTAGAATTGAACATCAAAAACATTAAGAATCAAGACGCAATTTTAATAACTACTGATCATTCAAACGTAGATTATGAATTTATTGCTAAACATGCGAAATTGATAATTGATACTAGAAATGTTATGGCCAATATTAAAAATCCAAATGCCCGTATTCTAAGGGCATAGGTATGACTAAAACGCAAACAGTAAAAGAAAGAATTGTGGAAAGATATAGTCGTCTTTCAGATGATTCAAGAAAATTTTCAAACATAATAAATAAGCCCCTAAAACAATCATTCCGAGTAAATATTATAAAAGGTGAAAAAGAAGATATTCTTAGACAAATGATGCTTTATGATTCTAGCATAAAAAAAGTACCTTGGTGTGAAAATGCATTTGAATCTGATTTGACAAATTTAGGAAGTAGTATCCATCACTTTTCCGGACAAATTTACATCCAAGAATTGACATCTATGATTCCTCCACTAATAGTGAGAGATCTAATCAAAAAAAACAAAATTCTAGATTGCTGTGCTGCACCTGGCTCTAAAACTACACAAATTGCAGACATGATGGAAAATAAGGGGCATATAATTGCTAACGATGCAAGACATGGAAGAATAAAATCTTTAAGAGGGAATTTAGATAGATTAGGAATAACAAATACTACTGTGACATTGAGAGATTTTAAATCATTTCCAAATACAAAGGCTGATTTGTACTTTGTTGACGCTCCTTGTAGTTCAGAAGGTACGATTAGAAAGAAAAATGCCGTAACCAGAAAATGGAAGGATTATGATTATGAAAGATTTAGTAGAATGCAAAAAGGTTTATTGAAAAAAGCCTGTGAAATGGCACCAAAAGGTAGTACTATTGTTTATTCAACATGTACATTTGCACCTGAAGAAAATGAGAACGTAATTAATGAAATTATAAACGAGGAAAATGTCAAGCTTCAGAATATAAATCTAAATGGATTAAAGATGAAAAAGGGAATTACTAGTTGGAAGCAAAATGATTACGATAAAGATGTTGAAAAATGTAGAAGGATATGGCCACACCACAACAATACTGATGCCTTCTTTTTAGCGAGGATGGAAAAATGTTGACCACACTTGATCTTGACAAAAGAGCACTCATCATTGACTATTGTTACGAAAGATTTGGAATAATGGAACATATTTTTGATAATTACAACTGGTATATTGGTTCAAAAAATAGAATCTATATTGGGCCTGAAGAAATTGAAAGACTTATTCCTGAAAGTATAGGCCTTTGTATATTTAGATTGGATAGGACGCCTAAACCAACTACTAATTTTATTCAACTATTTGGAAAAGAAATTACCAAAAATATTATTAATTTAGATAGGGATCAAACTCTAGATTTTTGTAGTGGTTCTGACCTAAAAATCACCGATTCAGTGGAACCTGGTTTTGTATCCATAAAGTACAAAAACATTAGCTTAGGGTGTGGGCATTGGAATGGAGAAACGCTAAAAAATCAAATACCTAAATCAAGATTTTGCAAAATAAATTTTCTTTAGTAGGGGTACCACTTAATTATCGGTGTTTATAGGTGTAAAATGGGTCAGATGACCTTCGATTTCGAAAGTGAAGATAATGAACCTGAAGAGCCTCAGGTAAAGGAGATTAAAGTAGAAAAGAAAGAAATTGAACCTAAAGAAAAAAAGGTTAAAAAAAAGCCTAAGTCTAAAACAAAAGCTCATCAACTTGCTAAAGAACAAAGAGATATTCCAGTTTCAGAATTTTTTGAACAAAACAGACACATTCTAGGATTCGATAACCCAACTCATTCACTAATAACGGCAGTTAAAGAAGGCGTAGATAACAGCCTTGATGCCTGTGAACAGGCAGGGATACTTCCTGACTTAAAAATAGAAATTGTATCTCTAAGCAAGGATGAACTTAGCATTGCAATCGAAGACAATGGGCCAGGAATAGTTGAAGAAAATGTGCCAAATGTATTTGGAAGGCTACTCTATGGTTCAAGATTTGGTAGTGGTAAACAATCAAGAGGGCAACAAGGAATTGGTATTTCTGCAGCTATAATGTATGGACAACTTACAACTGGAAGATCTGCAATAATTAGCACTAGAATATCTGAGGAACATTTAGCGACTCGGATAACAATGAAACTTGATACACGAAATAATAGAGGAAATGTTGAAAGGACAGAAGATTTTGTTTGGAAAGATGACAGTATTGAACCTGATGAAGACGGACTCTATCCTGAAAAATACCATGGAACTAGAGT
>CACALG010000009.1 GCA_902533295.1 uncultured marine group III euryarchaeote
AGTAGATTTAGTTTTAGGACAAAATCTAGTTTCCAAACAAAGTTTATCCTCGCCTACATCTATTATCAATTTTGGAAGTATAAATTTAGTAAACATTGTTTCTGAAAGATAAAAATCAAATTCATATTGGTACTGGTACTGGTAACCCAAAATAGCATCAGAAATGTATGAAGTACTAATTCGTAGTAGCGCAGTCTGTTTTCCATTGATTTTACCTCCGTTTAAGACTTTTGAATTGAATTCTATTCCACCTTCTTGAATTTTCCCCTTTTCTCCTTCTACTAAATTTTTACCAATGTATGAATTGCCATGTGGTAAAAGTCCAGATTCACTATCTCTTGGGACCCAGTCAGTTGCACCTTGCCAGTACCAGGTACTGCCAGTTAAAGTATCTGAATATGAAGCATTTGATTCTATGTAAGTTTTAACGATTTCTAGAGAAGTAGGATCAATAAATTGGGTCTGTGAGGTAAGACTTTCAGCATTTTTTAGACTAGCTGGGTTCTCTCCTTCACGCGTTATAGTTCCATCAATATCTTCAAGTTCTTGAATTAGGTATTTTTTGAAGGGACTTCTATCATTTCCATAACCATCTTTTTCCGTTTGCTTTGGTGCTTCAATTTTAGCGGTTAATTTACCTAAAAAATCAATGTCCAATTCATTAATAACTATATCATTATCAATAAAACCAATAGGTAGAGGAATATCTAATGTACTATCAAAATTTATAGAACCATTAATATCATATATAATTTCTTCTTCATATTTTTCATTAGGAACACTTATCTCAATAGCTCCATTATTCAATATAATATACAAAAGTCCCGTTAACAAGAGTATAGTTACAGTGCCAATTACACCTATTGTTTTCATGCTAATTCCAATATCATTTGAAATTACTGGAGGAGGTTTCCAGTTATCTTCTGAGTCGTCATCATCATTAGGTATTGCTAAGGGACTAAGGTCTAACTCAGAATCATCATTAACTTCAGGAGATGGTGAAGAAAGATCTAGAGTGTCTTCTTCTCCAACATTGTCTTTAGCTGTATCATCATCAGATTTACCCGATTTCCACAACTCATCTTCTGAGCTCACAGATAACACGAATAACTATTCTATTTTAGAGTAATGCCTATGATTTAATTATGGCAATTAGGAAAACAATGATTCCTATTATTCCACCAATAATTCCACCTATGAAAGCTAGCATTCCATTCCAGAAAGCAACTTCTTCCCAAGGTGTTACTTCCATAGTCAGATAATAAGCAAGACCGACACCAATAATTAAGAATAGAAAACCAACATTTCTAGTTTTGCTGCTTCCATAATATGCTATTAGTAACCCCATTCCAAGCATTGAAAGCATTATTCCAACAAGTCCCATAGAGATTACGATATCCATCATTTTTCGTCCTCCGAGTTTTCGCTGTTATTCTCAGCTTCTCCACTGTCATCGGCCTGATTCAATTCTTCCTCAAGTTTTTTCAATTCTTCATCAAGATCTAAGTCTTCAAGATCTTCTAAGTCTAAATCCTCCAAGTCATCTACAGTATCAACTTTCATTAGAACAAATAGGATTGCAAACATTCCTATAATCATCCCTCCAAGAGCAGCTACGCCCGATATTAATGCATTCATGAATTTCAAATCTCCATCAACCTCTTTGGCGTCAAACAGTGTAGGTATTGCATCAATTCCTCCAAATGCCATAAAGTAAGTTAAAGTGAGGATTATTGCACCTAAAAACAATAAGGCAAATCCTATTTTCTGTGATTTTCCAGCCCCGAAATAAGATGTAAACAATCCAGTAGCCAGTAAAGCTACACCTATACCTACGATTAGCATAGATACAAAAAATTCCATCAGCTCAAAATTTGACGTCATGTCCATGCTACAGACCCCGCAGAGTACATTATAAGTTTAACTATTGTTGCAATATCTATTTTCTCGTCGATAGGATGGTTAAGTATATATACTGTCTACTTAGTGTAGATATGGTGTAAACCAATGGCAGAAACAGTTGCACAAACCAATGTATCAAAAGAGTCAGGATATCTATATTATTTAGGTAAAGACGGCGACGTATGGCGCACAAAAATGGCCCGTGGCGGCAAAAAGACCGGTGGCGGACCAGAACCTGTAGCTAAAGCAGGCGTTACTCGTGAAGACAATTATCTGTACTATATTGACAAACAAGGCAATGTAGCCAGATCACCAATGGCTCGCGGCCGTAAGTAAGATTCAAAACGAATCTAGATAAATTAAGCCCAAGCTCCTAGCTTGGGCCTTATATTATTTTTTTAAGGCAGAGGTCGCTTAGCCCGGTATAGCGCCGGCCTTGAAAGCCGGTGGGAATATTCCCTCGGGGGTTCAAATCCCTCCCTCTGCGCCATTTTGGCCAAATTGTATTAATATTATTTCTTTGATTTGATTTCTGATATTACTTTAGAAATAAAGTCATTTACAGGTATTCCATTCACTTGTTCACGGTCAGGCCCCATGAAGGAGATAGTTTCTTTCTTTTGCTCATCATCTCCAAGAATTACAAGATATGCAGGTCTCATACTTCGATGTGTTCGAAGTTTTTTCCCAATGGTATCATCTCCTGTATCCATTTCTATACGTATCCCTACTTCACTTAGCGATTGGGCAATTTGATTTGCATAATCTATCTGTTTCTCTGAAATTGTCAAGATATGAACCTGAGTAGGAGAAAGCCAAGTTGGAAACATCCCATTAAAGTGTTCAATTAGAACACCACAAAATCTTTCCATAGAACCAAATGGAGCTCTATGAATCATCACGGGTCGATGTTTTTCCCCGTCCGATCCGGTGTATGTAAGATTAAATCTTTCAGGTAAATTGTAATCAACTTGAACGGTACCTAATTGCCACTCTCTCCCCAACACATCCTTGACAATAAAGTCAATCTTTGGCCCATAAAATGCAGCCTCTCCAGGTTCTTCACTGAATTCGACACCTAGTGATGCAGCAGCATTCCTGCATGCTGCCTCGGCCTTGTCCCATTGTTTAGGATTGCCAACATACTTCTCAGAATCAGAACCACGAAGACCAATTCTGACACGATAATTTTTCATCCTTAGAGTTCCAAAAATAACTTTAACTAATTCTATACAACCGAGTAATTCTGGTTCAATTTGGTCCTCTGTTACGAATAGATGAGCATCATCTTGAGTAAAACCTCTTACTCTTGTCATTCCTGAGATTTCTCCAGACTGCTCCCAACGATAAACAGTTCCAAATTCAGCTAATCGTAATGGAAGATTTCTGTATGACCTCGGTTGGCTAACATAGATTCGAAGATGGTGTGGACAATTCATCGGCTTGAGCATGTATCCATCAATCTCACCTTTAGACATCAAATTGGATAAATCACCACATGAACATCCTTCATCCGATAATCGCTGTAGAGTCTCGCGTTTTACAATAGGTGGATATTGACTATCTTGATAATATGGGAAATGGCCTGATGTTCGATAGAGATCAAGTTTTCCAATATGTGGAGTGTATACCTGCTTGTATCCTTGGCGATTCAAATGTTCAGAAATGAATCTTTGCAGTTCGTTCCTTACTACTGTTCCACGAGGCGTCCAGAGAATGAGTCCTTGCCCAACCATTTCATCGATATGGAATAATTGAAGATCTTTACCCAGTTTTCGATGATCACGCTTTGCAGCTTCTCGGAGTAAAGTCTCGCGGGCTTGTAGGTCTTCTTTTGATGAATAGCACATTCCGTAGATTCTTACAAGTGTTTCTCTGGAAGAATCAGCCCTCCAGAATGCTTGACTGGTATTAGTTAGTTTAAACCATTTTAATTTTGCAGTACTTTCTACATGAGGTCCTCTACATAAATCTACAAAATCACCTTGTCTGTATACTGAAGAACCAACTTCTTGGCCAATTTTATCATCCATTATTTCCATTTTAAATGAATTATTAGAAAACATTTTTCTCAAAGTTTCGTTATCGTGTTCTTCTCTTTCAATAGGTAAATTTTGTTTGACTATCTTTCTCATTAATTTTTCAATTTTATTCAAATCGCCTTCGTTAATGGGTTCCATGTAAAAATCATAATAAAATCCATTTTCTATAGGAGGCCCAATTGTTGGTTTTGCATCAGGAAACAGTTGAGTGACGGCCTGTGCCAAAAGGTGGGCACAAGAATGTCTCATTATGTACAAGCCTTCCTCTGAATTATCTTTTATTATGTCAATTTTACAATTTTGTGATAATAAATAGGATAAATCTTTTTCTTCACCATTAACTGAAGCTGCAATTGCACCAGATTTTTTTCCATGAACCTCTTTGATGACTTTACCTGCACTGATTTTGGCTGGAAATTCATGTACTGCTCCGTCACATTCAACCTTAATCATTTTAATTGCGTAAGACATCAATACAAAAAGCCTTCCTCTTAGGTAAATGCTTATACGCTATCTACTGTGCCAATTTAGAGACAGCCATGGTAAATGGTCCAAAAAGAGGTAGGAAGCGCCGACCACGTAAGGTACCTAAGGGAAGACGTAGTTCTTCACAGAATTCTTTCATAATGCAATCATTAGGGGCTGTAATTTCTATTGTTTTGGTTATTTTTCTGGAAACTGGTGACATTATTGAACGACCTACAGCAGTTGTACTTTGTATGCTTATTTTGGCAGTTATGTTTTATCTTATGTTTGCAGCTAATCCAAAACCCCGTCGTCGTAGAAGAAAACGTTCCAAAAAATCAGAACCTAAAGAGAAAGAACCTCAATTCTACACTGCACTACCTTCAACCTTAGGTTTAACTGAAATTCCTGAAATGGAACCTACTCCTCAAGTCAAGCTTCCACCACGGCCAATTAGAGCAGCTAGAAGGCGTCGTGATTTTGTTACTTATCCTTTAGCAGTGGGAGGAGGAGATTATTCCGATTCATATGTTCAAGTTGACAAAGATACAGTTCTTAGATTGAGATCCGAAATGTCTCCAGATTCACAGACGTTGAAGTTACCAGGTTCAAGAATTTCTTCATTTCCTTCAGCTAAAGAAGCATCAATAATGTCACAAAATACGGAGTCTGTTTCATTAGATAATAATTCAGAGGTCGCAGCAGTAGCGGAACCGATGGTTGCGGAGGCAGCACCAGTGGCAGCAGTAGCGGAACCGATGGTTGCGGAGGCAGCACCAGTGGCAGCAGTAGCGGAACCGATGGTTGCGGGGGCAGCACCAGTAGAAGGAGTCCAGGTAGCTAGTCCAGTAGTCCAGCCAATTGCTGAAGAAGAGGAAGAAGAGATGGAATTTGATATGGAGTGGGATTAGAATCTAAAGATTCGTTAGTCCCCGTTCTTCTTTTATGGTATTCCCAAACTAACTATTGACTATGGTTCATAATTACATAGTAAAAAGCCGTCAACAGCATCCCTTACACTTTACTTTACTAGATCCTGGGAAGATGGGACCAGATGATCTTGTTGAGTTGGCAACTCAAACTGCCGAGGCAGGTACAGATGGTTTTATGATAGGAGGTTCGACAGATTTGAGTCTCGAAAAAGTTGATGCCGCAGTTGATGCAATTAAAGAGATTACACATTTACCTGTGATACTTTTTCCAACACATGCGTCTTCTGTTTCAGGTCGAGCAGATGCTATATTTTTCATGTCACTCCTTAATAGCGAGAGTCGCCAATTTTTAATTGGTGAACAAATAGCTAGTGCTCGCTGGGTTAAAAAGACAGGATTAGAGCCCCTTTCTATGGCATATTTGGTTGTTGCACCAGGTATGGCTGCAGGAAAAGTAGGACAAGCACAACCCTTACCCCGCGATGATCCTAATTTAGTAGTTTCACATGCTTTAGCAGGTCAATATTTAGGAATGAATTATATTTATTTGGAAGCAGGTTCTGGCGCTTCAGCCCCAGTTCCAGCCGATATAGTTAAGGCTGTAAGAGAAGAGATAGAGGCATTATTGATAGTTGGAGGAGGCATTCGTTCGCCTGAAGATGCATCTGTTGCAGTAAAAGCTGGTGCAGACATAATAGTTACAGGTACTCTGGTAGAAACATCGAATAAATTAAAAGAAGAGATGTCTCAGTTAATCGAAATTATACATTCAGGTTGAATAAATGGCACCTAAACTCAAAGTAGATAAAATAAGCCCACCACCGGCACGTCTTTCTGCTTTTCTTTATCACACTCCTAACGTATGGCCCAGTCTTCTTCTTTTCTTAGCTACAACATTATTATTGGTCTATGGTTCTTATTCCAAATTAAAGATTGCAACTGATTTATCAGAATTTATAGTAGTGGCCTCCTTATCTTTTGGTATTCCAATCATTTTTATTTCTTATTTGGTTACGCAGATATCATGGCTTTGGGATGGTCGCTATCCAACTAGATATGGTTTGCAAGCAGGAGCTACTGGTTCTGTTCTGATGTTAATTACAATATTCTTGGCATCTTATTTTGATGAGGCTAGTAAGGGTTTAGCATTTGGTTTAGGATGCATGAGTGGATTATGGTATCTAACCTTAAGGACTCATGGTAGTGCACCTGCTAGGATTGCATTTCCTTTATCCTTAATTTCACCAGTATCAAGCCTTTATTTTTTAGAAACAGGAGCTGTAATCTCTGATATAAATTTTGGAGTGCTCACAATTCTTATTTTATCATTCGCCAGCCATTTCTTCCTATTTCTAGTTGATTCACCATACAAAAAAGCAATCGGCGTTAGTGGTACAAAACATATGTCTGCATTTATTGATCATTTTTCTACTGGAGACGGCCGCCGTTTAACAGAAGCAATACGTGAAATTTGTCAAAAAATAGAGACCAAAAATAGTTGGATATCTATACGAAAAAATGATGAGACTGCGGCTTTTATTGCAGTACCAGGTGTTCATCCAGGTCCAGTAGGTACACTTGGAGGCTCTAATTTACCTATGAAAATAGATTCAGTACTTCCAGGTCTTGGTTTTGCATTCCATGGAGCTTCTACTAATGATCACAATCCACTAAGGGATGAAGACTTAACTCGAATTGCAAAAGCAATGGTTGAAGCCTCAGAAGAAGCGACTTACAGTAATTCTTGTTATTCAACAGTAAGTGATGGTGTTTTGCCTGCAGCTTATGTAACTGGTGTGGGAGATGGCAAAATAATATTTGCAAAACCTAGTGATAGTGATGATATCCTACCTGAACTTTCAGCTAGAATGGAACGTTCATCATCAAACATAGATGGGCGAAGAGTCATGATAGATTTACATAATCAGGAAGGATGGGGTAGACCTCCATTAGCTGCAGGTTCTAAGGAGGGGACAATGCTTGAAATTTCTGCATCTAAGGCATTGAAATTGAGTGCTTCTTCTACTAAAGGTAAATTAAACGTTGGAACCTCATATATTCCTGGAGAAGATTTAGAAAAAGGTCTTGGACCAGGCGGTCTGAGAACATTAGTTATAGAAAATCATACTTCAGACGAAAAATCTAAAACACACCGTACAGGAATTATGCTTTGGGATGCGAATGGTTTAGCACCAGGTATGAATAAAGAAATAGAAGATGGTTTGGAAGGAATTGTAGATGAATTACTTCTGGCAACAACAGATAATCACTACGTTAATGTAAAACCAGGAGGTTTCAATCCTTTGTCAAATAGTGAGAGTTTACTACCAAGTGCTAAACAGGCACTGGAAGAAGCGATCAATGATATTTCTCCAGCTGAAGCAGCAATGGGTACAGTTTATGTTAATGGAGTTGAGATTTTGGGACAAGGTAAACAGGATAAAATTAGTTCTGCCGCTAATGCGATTATTGAGGTTGCACGGTATTCTTGGATGCCAATCTACTCTTCTGCAACGATGCTCTGTGTTATATTATCCTCTTACGTTTAGGTTTGTATTTGGATAGAAATTTTTACACCATCAGGTATCTGAATTCTCATCAATTGCCTCATAGCTCTTTCATCAGCATCAATGTAAATCAGACGTTTATGCAATCTAGCTTCCCAACGATCCCATGTTTCAGAACCTTCACCATCTGGTGACTTTCTTACAGGTACTTTCAACTTTTTTGTTGGAAGTGGAATAGGGCCAGTCATACTTACTCCAGTACGATCTGAAATAGTCTTTATTTGATCACAGACACCATCTACAATATTATGACTCAAGGCATGCAAAGAGATACAAGCTCTACTGGATGCCTTTTTTGGAGCCATACTGTTTCAGCTTAATCCCAGTGTTCTTCTATTTTGAGACACATACCGGCAGCAACGGTTGCTCCCATGTCTCTGATAGCAAATCTTGCTAAAGGTTTGAATTTACCCTGTTCTTCAATAGCTAATGGTTTAGTTGGTTTGATAAGAACCATAGCAGCATCTCCCTTTTTCAGGAAATCAGGATTCTCTTCAGTAACTTCCCCAGTTCTTGGGTCCATTTTTGCAAGAAGTTTGTCAAATGTACAAGCAACTTGTGCAGTATGACAATGGAAAACAGGAGTATATCCTTCGGTAATAACATTAGGATGGTCAAGTATCATTACTTGTGCTTTGAAAGAACGAGCAACAGTAGGCGGGTCATTTTCTGGCCCTCCGACATCTCCTCTCCTTATATCTGTGTGAGAAATACCTCTACAATTAAATCCGATATTAGCTCCAGGTCCAGCAGATGGAACCTCAGAATGGTGCATTTCAACAGATTTTACTTCTCCAACTTTTCCACCAGAATGTGCTGATGGTTTGAAGATAAGTTTTGTTCCGGCCTTGATTGTTCCAGTTTCTACACGACCAACTGGAACAGCCCCTATACCTGATATCTTGTAAACATCTTGTATTGGAATTCTTACGCTGGCGTCTGCAGAACCTTTAGGTGGATTTAATTTATCCAATGCACCTAGTAAGGTATCACCTTTCCACCAAGACAAATTGTCTCCGGTTTCTTTAATATTATCAGCTTTCCATCCTGAAGCAGGTAAGATGTTAACTTGGTCATCTGCGAATCCGACCATTCCTAACATACTCTTTACTTCCTTAACAACCTCATTAAAGCGATCTTCGCTGTATGCAGGTTTTGTAATATCCATTTTGTTAACAGATATAATCATTTGTTCAATTCCCATAACTTTTGAGAGCCACAGATGTTCTTTGGTTTGAGCTGCAATACCATCGTCTGCAGCTACAACTAAGACTGCAGCATCAGCCTGCGAAGTTCCAGTAATCATATTCTTAACGAAATCTCTGTGCCCTGGGGCGTCTATAATTGTGAAGTGCTTTGAATCAGTTTTGAATTCTTTGTGAGCAACGTCAATAGTTACTCCACGTTCTCTCTCTTCTTTGAGATTGTCCATAACGTATGCCAATTCAAAACCAGCTTTTCCACGTTCTTCAGCTTCTTTCCTGTATTTATCAATCAAGTGTTGTTCGATAGCACCGCCTTCCAATAGAACTCTACCAACTGTGGTAGATTTACCGTGGTCGACGTGACCGATGAATACTACGTTCAAATGTTGTTTTTCAGCCATTATTGTTTCCCTCCATTGGGATGGATGTGTCGGCATGATGGGGGGTAAATAAAGGATTCGCTCAAATATAGAGGATATATCTGTTCTTTTTGTGTATTAAAAAGGGTTATGAAGCTGCAGTAGTAACTTCATTCACTCTTTTTTCTTCATTTATCGGCAAATGAATAAGTGATGAGAAAATTCCAACGGCAATTCCAACCCACCAAACAAAGGTGTAGGTTCCATAGTCATCGTATAATATTCCTCCAAGCCATACACCCACAAAGCTTCCTAGTTGATGAGAGAAAAATACTATTCCATAAAGTGTTGCCATGTATTTGAGACCATAAATATGTGCGACTAGGCCACTAGTGAGTGGTATTGTTGCAAGCCACAAAAATCCCATTGCAAAAGAAAAGATTAGTACTGAATTTGCAGTTATAGGTGTTAGAATAAACCAAGCAGCAGCTACAGAACGCCCTGCATAGATTCCAGATAGTAACCATTTTTTCCCATATCTTTTTCCCGCCCATCCTGCCATCAATGTACCTATAATATTTGCAAATCCAATCACAGAAATAGAGAAACCACCAAGTGCTGCAGTATTTTTGATTCCTAAATCTCCACACCATCCGGATGAATCTATTGGAGCGCTCATTTCAGTAATTAGTGCTGGAAAATGTGCTGTGATGAATGCTAATTGATATCCACAAGCAAAAAAACCCACAAAAATCATGGTGAAAGAGGGATCTTTGAACGCTAATTTGAGTATATCGCCCATACTTTCCTCTAAATCTTTTTTGCTAGCTGCTTCCGGGGCTCTCATTAAGGGTAGAAGTAGAAGAATTGCCAAGATAGATACTGCAAAAACAAGAAAGACAGATTGCCAAGTCATTTGAGATAGAAGTGCTATTGCTACAGGGGGGCCAATTATTTGTCCAGCCGATCCAGCAGCAGTTGCTATTGCAAGACTCATTTGTCGATTTTCATCAGAACTAGCTCTTCCAATTACTGCTAAAATAACTCCAAAACCAGTTCCAGCTATACCAAATCCCACCATAATCTCATAAATTTGGTGCTCGAGAGGCGTTGTTGCTCCAGCAGATAAAATCAGACCAATTGCATAAAGTATTGCGCCAAGGATTATTGCTTTTCTGTCCCCCATTCTTTCAGACATTGCTCCAAAAAAAGGACTACCAAATCCCCAAGCAAGATTTTGTATAGCTATTGCAAGACTAAATTCAGCTCTAGGCCATCCGAATTCATTTGCAATTGGGATTTGAAAAACACCGTATGATGCACGTATTGAAAAGCCAACAAGAATTATCATACATCCGGCAATTAATACTGGCGTTAACAAAGGCGCTTTTTTCTCCATCTTAAATGTCTATTAGTAGTATATTATTTTAAATTTAAATAGGATGATTTGTTTAGGAAACTATGCGTTTTGATATTAAAGGGAACCCCTCTTATGGAGAGGTTGATGTAAATCTTGGACCTAATGAAACTTTGTTGATTGAGCCTGGAGCAATGTCTAGGATGTCTTCAAATATGAACTCTAGTTTTCAGAGGCAGGGAGGCTTCTTTTCAGCAATGTTTCGGAAAATGTTTGGGGGAGAGAATTTTTTCTTAGGGAAGTATGAGCATCCAGATGGAGGAAAATTAACTTTTGCACCTTCAATACCAGGACATGTAGAACATAGACAGTTGGCAAACAATAGTTTGAATATAATGGCGGGTTGTTTTTTAGCTTGTACTCCTGGAGTAAATATTAAAGCTAAATTTGGAGGTCTTAAAGCATTATTCTCAGGAGAAGGTGCCTTTTTACTTGAAGCCTCAGGAAGTGGAGATATATTTTTCAATTCTTTCGGCGGAATTGTTAAAAAAGAAATGAATGGAGAATTCATTGTAGATACAGGTCATGTTGTAGCATTTGATCCATCTTTAGATTATATTATTACAGGAATGGGCAATTTCAAGTCAACTATGTTATCAGGTGAAGGTTTAGTCATGAAATTTAGAGGTAATGGCACTCTGTATCTTCAAACACGCAATGTGTCTGGCGTAGCTTCTTGGCTTACTCCGAGGTTGCTAGGATGAATGTAAGAATTGACACGGAAGGTGCTTTCGGTTCTGCATTAGTTACACTAGAAGCCGGAGAAACGTTTGTATCTGAAGCTGGAGCAATGTACAGAGCTTCCCCAAATATGGAAATATCTATAGAGTCTCGAAAGAAAAAGGATGAAGGTATGTGGGGTGCTTTCAAATCAGGAATAAAAGCAATGTTTGCTGGAGAATCATTCTTTTTATCATCCTATACTCCTAATGATGGGCAGTCTGGTGAAGTAGGATTGGCTCCAACTCATCAGGGAGAAGTTCGTAGTGTTAAAGTTGGACCAGATATTTGGATTTGTTCCGGTGGCAGTTATTTGGGTTCTTCAGGTGGAATTACTTTAGATACACAATATCAAGGTCTTACTAAAGGGATGTTCAGCAAGGAAGGTTTAGTTTTTGTCCAAGCTTCAGGAGAAGGTGATTTATTGGTGAATGGTTTTGGCAGAATTAGTAGCGTGGATGTTAGTGGAGGCATTACGATAGATAATGGTCACCTTATTGCATTTACAGAAGGTCTAGACTATACAATAAGTAAAGCAGGTAGTGGTTGGATTTCATCAATGATGTCTGGCGAAGGTTTGGTTATGAATTTTAGAGGACAAGGTAAAGTGTTAGTTCAGTCTCATGATCCTAGTCGTTTAGGTGGCGTATTGGGTCCAATGCTACCTCCGAGGGAGGGCTAATGAAATACAACATCGTTTCTGCACCCTCATATTCACTTGTAGAACTTAGTTTGAATTCTGGAGAGTCTGTTATTGTTGAACCTGGAGCAATGGCTTGGATGGATCCTTCAATAAAACCTAAAACTGAAATGAAAGGGGGTTTCTTTGCAGGAATCACAAGAAAATTTGCAGGTGAGAGCTTTTTCCTCAATACGTATACTGCCGAAGGAGGTTCAGGAACTATAGGTATTGCACCAGGTTATTCCGGTGATATTATTGCTAAGGAACTTAACAATGAAACACTTTACATGGAAAGAGGTGCTTATCTTTGCCATGTAGGAAATATAGAAACAAGCGCTACTTGGGAAGGATTTGCAGGTACTTTTGCGGAAGGAATGTTTGGCCTAAGAGTAAGTGGTACGGGTTTACTATTCTTTGGTTCTTATGGTGACATTCAAGAAGTAGAAGTTAATGGTTCATATACTGTAGATAATGGTTATGCAGTTGCTTGGGAACAGTCTCTTGATTATACTATAGGCCGTTCAGGAAGAAGCATCAGATCATTTCTATTTAGCGATCAGTTAATATGTCATTATAATGGCAACGGTAAACTATGGATACAGACTAGAAGTCCTAGAAATCTCGCAGCTTGGGTTCATCCTTTTAGAAGAGTTAAACAAAAAAGCGATTAAATCTAAGCGTAGTTTTCAGGTCTTGGCATCTCTGCCTTCAAACCTTTACGTTTTCGAATATCTTCAGTAATTCCATCAACTAATTCTCTTGGCAATGGTTCATACCCTGCAAATTCAGTACTCCATAGTGCCCGGCCTCCAGTTGCAGAGCGAATTTCACTTGCAAATCCAAACATTTCTTTTACTGGTGCTTTTGCAGTAATTACTGCCATGTCTCCTTCAGTTTCCATTCCTGCGATTTCAGCTCTTCGTTGAGACATTTCTCCAGTGACGGAACCCATTAACTCTTGTGGAACATTAATGTAAACATTTTGTTTTGGTTCCAACAAAGCTACTCCAGCTGAAACTAATGCACCATTAATTCCATTTCTTACAGCAGGTATAGTTTGTGCAGGTCCTCTGTGAATAGCGTCTTCATGAAGTTTAGCATCATTTAAGATAATCTTAACGCCCATCATTTTCTCATTAGCTCTTGGACCTCTCTTAACGACTTCATTAAAAGCTTCAATTAACAATTCTCTAGTTTCAAATAAATTCTGAATACCTTTTGTAGCATCTATGAATACACAGCCATTTTCGATACATAGTACACCTCTTCCGTGTACCTTACTCCATCCCATATCAATTAATTGTCGAGCAACATCTTTTGCTTTCTTAATATTTCCAGAAGGAATAGTACCATCTACAATAGCTTCTCGCACATCATCTTCTAATGGTTCTACGGTAATGTAAAATCTATTGTGTTTATTAGGTGATTTACCTTCAAAGTCTCCAGGAGAACTCATTGCTACAGTTTCACGATAAACTACAATAGGTGGAGATGTAGTAATTTCTACACCATGTTCGTTTTTAATTCTATATTCTGTAATTTCTAAATGTAATTCACCCATTCCAGACATCAAATGCTCTCCAGTTTCTAGATTACTATCAATCTGGATAGATGGATCTGATTTAGCAACTGCACGAAGCACTTCGACCAATTTCGGTAAATCTTTGGTATGCTTTGCTTCAATTGCTGTAGTAACAACCGGATCAGAATTATGAACAATACGTTCAAAAGGAGTCATTTCTTTATTTGAGGAAATAGTTGAACCAGATTGGGCATCTCTCAAACCTGACACCGCAATAATATTTCCAGCAGTTACATTTTCGGTTGCGATACGATCTCCACCAACAAACATACCTACAGATTGAACTCTATTTGCATTTGGCATTCCGGCAACATACATCTGATCACCTTTTTTAATTGTCCCAGAGAACAATCGTCCAACTGCAATTTCTCCAGCGTGAGGATCCAAAACGACTTTCGTTACCATAAATGCAGAATCACCGTCTGCTTTAGCGTGTATCATAGACTGACCAATTTCTTCTTCAGATTCGCCTCTCCATATATGTGGTATTCGGTATTTTTGTGCAGTATTTGCAGAAGGTAATTTCTCTACAATCATGTCCAATAGTACTTCATGTAAGGGAGCTGCTTGAGCTAACTCTTTCCTTTGTTCATTCTCCATAAAATCATAAATTTGCTTGAAATTAACATTCTTTTTTGCCATGAATGGAATGGATGTAGCCCAATTATGATATGCAGAACCAAATGCTACAGTTCCAGCTTGCGCATCAACCATCCAATCTTTCTTGAATTCATCAGGCACCATTCGAGAAATTAGTTTGTTAACTTCTGTGATAATCTTACCAAATCTTTGCATCATATCCTCAGGTGTAACTTGAAGTTCAGCGATTAATCGGTCCACTTTGTTAATGAATAAGACAGGTTTTACTTTTTCTTTAAGTGCTTGTCTAATCACAGTTTCAGTTTGTGGCATTATGCCTTCTACAGCACAAACAACGATGATTACTCCATCAAGAGCTCTCATAGCTCTTGTAACATCCCCTCCGAAATCTACGTGTCCAGGAGTATCAATTAAATTAATTAGATAATCTTCATTCTTGTGTTCGTGAACCATAGAGGCATTTGCAGCATTGATAGTTATACCTCTGGCAGATTCTTGCTCATCAAAATCTAGCATTAACTGTTTACCAGCTAAATCTTCAGACATCATACCTGCTCCAAAGATTAAATTATCTGAAAGAGTAGTCTTTCCATGGTCAATATGCGCAGCAGTACCTATATTGCGTATATTATCTAGCTTAGTGAACAAAGCGGTTGCACGCTTTATGTTGTCTTCTTTACGGCCCATTTTTAATCACTTTAGTTGTGTGCAGCTTCTGCCTGACGTTCAATTTCTTCTTTCTTGCCTACTGCATAAGAGTCAGGATTTGCTTCGGAGGCAAGCATTAATTCTTTAGACAGAGAATTTTCGATAGAACGTTGTTTTTTTGACGACTCAATTGCACCAATACAAAGATTTCGTATTGCAGTATCTACGCGTCTTGTTGGAGAAACATCTACTCCACTGTATACTCTTATTCCTCCATATCTTAAAGAGACCACGGCAGCTCTTGGTGCAGAGTTTTCTAGAGCTCTAACCATAATCTGAGCAGGGTTTTCTTTTTTCTTGGAATTTATAATATCAAATGAATTTTTTAAGACATTATATGCCTGAGCTTTTTTTCCTGTATATTTCTCCGATCGCATTAGATTGTTAATGAATCTTTCAATTACAGTAAGATTACCTCTTCCAAACCTCTTTTTAGAATGTCGACCTCCAGTATGTGGTACTTGGAAAGCATCTAGATTGATATATTTTTCTAATGTTGTATCTTCGATAATTACTTCAGTGAGATCCCATTTACCAAACAAAGGGATAACTGGCATATCAGGTTCTGAAACCACCTCTTCCTCAATAATATTTTCTTCAGCTTCAGACATATTTACCTAATTGGTTTCTCTTTTCGACCACGAACCATTTCTTTCAGAGAAACGTTATTTACCTTAGCTACTCTGTATCTTACTCCAGAAAGATCACCATATGATCTTCCCATACGTCCACCAACACCTTCGATAACAACTTCATCGTGCTCATCAATAAAACTTATTGCTAAGTTTCCAGGAGCTAAAGCGGTTACTTGTCTCCCGTTTTTAATTAATTGTACTCTCACACATTTTCTAATTCCTGAATTAGGCTGTTTTGCTTCAACACCCACCTTTTCTACGACAATACCTTTAGCTTGAGGAGCACCCTGTAACGGGTCAGCTTTTTCTTTTAGCTTCATGGCTCTCTTACGATAATATCTATCGTTCCACCTTTGTTTTTGGCGTTTATTTCGTTGAGCAGATGCAGTGTAAAGTCCCTTTGCCACTTGTTATTCTCCTTCCTGAAGAATCAGGAATGCTCGCGAGAAGGGGGCTGTATATATACGTTCGGCTTTTGTCAATGGGTTCCCAAGATATTTTGTTTTCTGGGTAAACCTTTTGTTCAGTAACCTTGCAAGGGGTTTGAGCCACCGTAGCTTAGCCCGGTTGAGCGGCTGACTTGTAATCAGCAGGCCGAGGGTTCAAATCCCTCCGGTGGCTCCATCCATTCAATTCTTATTCAGGCATACATCTGAGGCCTTATCGCGAGGTAAAGTAGTAGAAAAATGTTGCGAAGTACATCCGTCAAAAACGACCTATGGAAACCTGTAAAACTTCTTGCTAGACAAACTTTGAACAGTCCCGTTATAGATTCTTCATCTAGTTTTAATGGGGATTTAGTTGTAGTTCTTACTACTTCAAATATAAATATATTTAGTAATCGTGAATTGATTGAGACTGTGGAATTAGAATCAGGTAAAGCTATACATGTTACTGAAGATGCAAATAGTTTTTTTGTTCTTACATCTGAAAAACTTGTTTGTTATAATAGTTGGGGAAAGATTAAGTGGGAGTCTAAAGAGGTCAATGATGGTAGTAATTTTAGTGTAAGTAAATCTGGAGAAATTATTCTATCGAATAAAAATAATTTACAACTTCTAGATAGATTTGGAGATTTGATGTCAGAAATAGTTTTAGATTCAGATATTTTGTCCATATCACAATCGGGAATGAATAAAGTAGCATTAACAAACAATACCTTGAATATTTTTCAGAATCCAAATGAGGTAAAGAATATAGTGGTTAAAAACTATACAAATATTTATTGTTCAGAAGACAGCATCATGGCGACATCTAAAGAAAAGTTGACTTCGTTTTCTTATTCTGGAAGTGAACTTTGGTCAAAAGATTTTGATGTCAAAAATTTCAATTTTTCAAATCAAGGAATAAAGCATGTCTTCATTCGTGATTCTAATAATCTAGTTTCTCAAGATAGAAATGGCGATGTCTTGTGGGAATACCATTCACGTGAAAATTTTGATGGGGCCTCTGTTATTGACTCAGGTCAGATGGTTGGAATCTTTTCTAATCAGGCATTCCATGTAGTAGATAATACAGGCCAACAGGCATGGTCATATCAGGCTAGAGAAAAAATAGTTAATTTTTCGTTTTCAAATCATGGAGGTGATATAATTATAGCTTCTGAATCAAAAATACATTGGTTTCAAAATGAAGGTTTTCTTAGACTTCAAATAGAAGATTCTCTTACAGAGGTAGAGAATTTATTTGAAAAAGTTTCAGTTTATGATTCTAATTTAGATTTAGTGAATCATGATATACAAAAAGCAAAATCATTGAAATCAGGTAATTTTATTTCTATTAAGAAGTCGTTTCAACTAATTTTTGAGGTTCGTCAAAGATTATCAATGTTACAGCAGAGGCATGTTGGTTATCTTGATGCTTTACCTCTATTCTTGGACAATTTAGGATTGCGTGGTGCCCAAACTGACGAGATGATACCTCTACTTTATCCCTATTATTCATTTCATAGTGATTTACATGATTATTCATATTTGAATTCATCTATACAAATGGCTGAGAATTCACTTACAAAGTTAGATAGGATTGATATTAGCCAAATTGAAACCTCCAATCTAAATGCCGATAATAATCAAGTATTTGTTAAAGATGCAAAAATGGGTATTGAATCGGAGACTAATAATTTAATTAATCTTTTAGATAATACAAAAAAGGATATAGTTTCACTGGAAAAGAATGTTAAGGAACTTATTCTAGATTGGCTAAAGACTGCAAGCTTGGATTCAGAACCAAGATCTTTTCTTTCTACTTACCAAAAGAGCGCTGAAGTTCGCCATTCAAAAATAAAGATAATAAATGATAAAATAGATAATCATATGGCATTTGTTGATTATAAATCAGAACAAGAACTACTAGTTCTTGTATCTAAATATTTTTCTGCTACAGAAAAGGTCAATCTTAATCTAAATATTAAAAATACATCAACACAAAAAATTGACAATATCTATCTACGAATCAAAGTAGATGGTTCCGGTCTTAGTCTATTAGATCCACCCTCAGGCGTTATTCGTTTGGATCATTTAAGAACAGGCGAATCATTTTCCCCAATCTTTTATTTTAACCCACTTAATAATAATCTTACAACAGCAGCTCTAGTTCTGCAATATCAAGATGAATCAGGTAGATTTCACACAAATTGGTTAGGAGAAATAGAATCTAATTTCTTAGGCTGTCATATCAGCCCATACGAGATTACTCCAGAAAAGCATGATGCTTTGAGACTCAAGTACAAGGATAGTACTTCACATTCCGTGATTAATGTTGAAGGATTATCTATGAAAAAAATAGTAAATATTTCCAAAGATTTGCATGGTTTATATCTATGTGGTAGCAAAATTGAGAAAACACGTTCTATCCTTTATCATTCAGGCAAGTCTACTTTAGATGATTCTCATTATTTATCTATGATTTTCTTGAGGACTGTAGGAAATGAAGATTCATTACGTACAGCCATTGAATTGATTTGTCATGCAGAAAATAGTGAAAGAGCTACAGAAATTAAAGAAGAAATCGTCTCTTATCTAAAAACTGATTTATTGGAATCGAATGGCCGTTTAGTCTAATATTCGCGCCACCTGTGTTTGCATTTTGTACATTGGTAGAAGCGAGTTGTAGGTTCATCTGCAGCTCTAGTTTGTCTAAGATAAAATGTAGCCTCATTATGTTTACATTTTCCACAAATAATCTTAGTTGTTGGTAAGGTACCTTCAATCCCTTCAGTTACTACCATTTCTTTATCTTCTTGCTTTCTTTTGGTTATAACTTCTTTACCTTTGTCTTCAGAATGCCCACAATTTGGTCTTTTACATTCCTTCTGACCGGTTGCTCTGTTCAAAACTAGTATTGCTTTACATTTTGGACAAAACATACTAAATCACATCCTCAATCAACTCAGATGCTTGGCTTATGCTAGTTCCACTATCTGCAAAAATAATACAAACTATAGTTTGGTATTGTCTGTAGTAATTACCCAACTCATTCAGAATATATTCATCTTTTTCATTCCAAACGATTGCTCTAATTGTAATGTCGTTATCTTCCCATTGATAAATTGAATATCCTGCAGGGAGTTCAAGGTCTTCATCAAGTACAACTCCATTTTTTAATTCCAAACCTTCCTTACTAGCTTCTTGTCTTACTACTTCTATAACCCTGTTCTGAAAGTCAATATCTTCCAGATTCATAAATGAACTCATAGAGATTATTCTTAGCTCTCCGGAGCTATCAAGTGTAGTTTCATAAGTAACACTGGAGACTTTTATGTGACCTGCAAATTCTTTTGAGTATTGTACGTCAAAAGGACCATTCCACATTCCATTAGCAAGATAGAGTGAATCACTAGGGATATAAGCAGGATTATAATTTATAGTTGAAGGTCCAATTATTGCAAAGCTTATGCTTAAAACTAAAATTAAGTTAAATAATCTTCTGAACGTACGTCGGCCTTTCTCTTTTTCCCAGCCACCAACACGTAGTTCCTGTTCTTCCATTGAAGGCCTAATTAGTCTTCAGTAATAAGAACTGCTTCAACTGGGCAAACAGATTCACAAGCTCTACAAATAATACATTCATCTTCACGTATCATTATAGCTTTTTTATCAGATTCAGACGAATTTGGCGTGTCAATCCATTCAAAAACTTCAACAGGACACGCATCGATACAGGCCCCATCAGCCACACATAGGTCGAAATCCACACCGACTACAGTACCCCATATTCCCAATTTATCGCTACCAATGCCTTCGTATGAGCCTTGATCTTTGGCCCATATTTGTATTGGTTGGTTTTCGCCCTCATAGGTATCAACTTTTTCGAATGTTGCGTGATAGTCTTCATCAATTGCCATTCTTATCAAATATTACCTAGCAAAGGTGTTAATAACATTTACTTGCCCAAATTAAATAAAGCCCCCTTGAAACCTCTGTAATCATGGGTGAAGTAGCCTTAAAGTATCGAATTATGCCAGAATCTCCTGAATCAGACATAGAAAATATAATCTCAAATATATCTAAAGTTATCCCAGATGATGCTAATTTGGGTGCGCATGAAATCAAGCCTTTTGCTTTTGGCCTAAAAGCTATTTTTGTTGCAATTTTAGGAATAGATCGAGAAGGATTTGCAACAGAGGTTGAGGATGCTCTCAAAAATGTACCAGAAGTACAGTCTGTAGAAATTGAAGAAATGTCTTTAATTTAATTGTATAAAAAAATAAGCAAGAATATAAACTCCATCCATCTGTAGCTTTTATGGTAACTAAGGCTCCGCTGTCATATAGAACAACGAATTTGACACTGGGAACTTTTCTTAGAATGATGTTTCGTCCTAGATACCTTGATAAAGATAAAATTCCTGTAGATGGGCCTTTAATTATTGCTGCAAATCATCTTTCACATATAGATCCAGCATTTATCATGACTGCAACTAAAAGACCAGTCAGCTACATGTCAAAAAAAGAGCATTTTGATGGTGCAATAAGGCGTTTGATTTTCAAGCAAGTCGGTGTTATCCCAGTAGATAGGGAGGAAGGCGGTAAAGATGCATTGAAAGGTGCGATAGAAATATTAGAGAAAGGAGGTGCAATTGGTATTTTTCCAGAAGGCACGCGCTCTAGAGATGGTAAAATGGGTAAAGGTAAAACAGGGGTAGCTAGGCTTGCAGCAAATACTGGAGCTGCTGTGGTTCCAGTGGCAATAAGGCAAACTGATGATGTTTGGCCAGTGTCAAAAAGAGCACCAAGACCGTGGAGAAAATTTTATTATAAATTTGGAGATCCTATGTATTTTGATTATAAGGAAAAAAATCATGAGAATTTCAGAGAATTTACTGATAATGTAATGTCTAGGATAGCAGAATTATCTGATGAGTGTGAAGAATATTGGGAAGAGAGAAAAATAAGTACAAGATTAAAGAAGCGCATAGCGGCATGGCGTGAAAAATAATCTACAAAGAGGAAATTTTCTGGTGTAGTTTTTGTATCCTTTTTTCATTGACTTGAAAATCATAATATCCTAATCTGGATTGACTTTGCAACCAAACAACGGCCTTATCATTCTCTTCAAAAATTTTTATGGCGATATCATCGTAAAATCTAAAGAATGGTGTCACGTCAGTTGCGTGAATAAATCCTGAAATATCATTAATTATTTTCATTCTTGGTTTATTATCAATAATTTTAATAATTTCTTTTTGAACATAATCAATGCTATACTCCAATTCGATTGGTTTCAATCCGTATCCTCGGGTATTTGATTCAGCAACTCTTGTACATTTAGTTTTAATATTGCATTTTTTAGGAAAATCCGTCCATTTTTTATTGGGCGACAAAAAATATATTACATTTATCATTCCGATATATGCTACAATGCTCATCAGAAAAAGAGCTATTATTATTCTTGGATCCATTTATGCTCTCTCTAAACACTGTAGTTTAACATTTCCATTCTCAAGTGTTAATCGTATTTTATCTCCAGTATTAACTGCTAAACATGGATTATCTTCAAATGAATGAGCATAAGGAACATCAAGAATGCTACATGCAGGAATAGTTTGTTGGTCAAGATTGGTATTGATAATTGCTTTTGGTCCATTCCCAATATAAAATAATCCTAGCAAAACATATGGTGCAACAGTTGATCCACTTCCTTTTGGGAAAATCAAAATTTTATTTTTCATTGATTCACCATTTATTGGGTGCCCCTCTTCTTCTATTTCTCCAGTAATTCTATTTACAAATCCTAAAAAGGTAATAGGTACATCAGTTACCAAAGCTTCGCCTTCTATTGACCATGAATTCTGAGATTCTAGCCCCTTCCCATTGATTTCCAAGTCATCTTTTTGATAAGTTTTTGAAGTTTCATACATTATTTTTTCTTTACTATCTTTTTTATTTTTTACATTTTCTAATAATTTAGAATTTGCAGCATGAATGATACAAGTCTCTAATTTTGCAACTGAGGTATCAATGGCATTTAATCCAGATTTTAGATAATGTTCTGCTTTCATAGAATTTGTCAAAATGTGTTTAACTTTATCATGATTATAATGTACAACTTCAGGACATGTTTCCCTCAGAATTAATCCTCCAGATTTTTCTATTTTTTCTATTAAACCTTCTCGTTTTGCTTTCTTAAAGTTAATAGAAGATGTAAAAACCCATAATCGGTTGTCATTTATGGTATATTTTTCTAAATAATTTGCAGTTCTTTTTATTTCATCGAATGATGCTTGAGGACATCCAATAGTTACCAAATCTACTTTCTTTTTTGGCGCTAATTCAGCATATCTTTTTTCTAAATCTGAATTGCAGAAGTTAAGTTCAGTTTGGTATTGTGTTTCTCCAGGATTATTTGTAAAGCCATCAATAAAGAGCAAAGGACATCCATAGTTAGCAGCAGCAGCAGTCAATGATTTCTTAGATTCAAAATCTAAGTTTTTTATTCCGAATATATGAGGTATTGGCCCATATTCCAAATTAAAGTGCGGCTGTATCTGTTTTCCAATCCAGTCCCCAAGTATTGAATAGTCAGCAGGTTCGGTTAAATCACAATCAACATTTATTTTTAGATTGGGTAATCGATTTTTATCAAGTAAAAGCCCATATTCTGGTGTGAATCCACAAAGTGCTGTTGCGATAGCAGACAATCCAGATTCTCTATTTGTTCTTAGATTTGTATAACTATTAGCAAAACAAACAGCATTCGATTCAGCCCACGAAGCATTTCCTTCGATACTTAGATTATCATAGGGAGTGCATGAAAGCGATAATTCTATTCCCAAATTTTCATAGGCATCCAAAATAATTTGTTGTTTTTCAACATAATCCTTTACTGGAATATCCATTTCTTTAAATTTTGTTCTATCGCATCCTGCAGAGTTCAAAGTTGTTTCTACTACAGTATTGATATTTTTTTCAGAACCTAAATCTTTTAGAAATCTGATTAATCCATCTCCTCCAGTTAGAGGAGAAACACCTGAAACATGGGCAGATACAACGGGCACTAATTTTTCAGCTTTAGCAGCTTTTCCTAAATCGATTAAAAGTCTAATCGCTTTTTGTCTAGTAGGTCCTTGTCCCCCTTCTAACATTTCCAGTTGTTCGGAATTTAAATTCATTAATCTAAATAATCTTCCAATTTAACTTTCATGCCAGGATTTGGTCTAGCAAAATCAGACTTGTCTCTGTCTAAAGGAATAGTACAATCAAATCCAACTTTTACCGTTTCTCTTGTTTCAGGATTAGAACTGGGATCTAATGAAGAACCTTTCACTCCAGTTTTCACAACTAGTCCTGAATCTCCTTGGAAACGTGTAGCCATAGCCCATTCAACTGATTGAGGGTCAGTAACATCTATGTCTGAATCTACAATCCATACATGTTTCATTGAAGCATGACCTGCAAAAGCAGCCTCTATTGCTTTCATCCCATCATCGTCACTCTTTTTGTTTATAGCGACAACTCCATGCAACCAGGATCCACCACCATGAGTCATAAAAACGTCATGACAATCTACAACTTTGTTCACAGAATTAAAGATAGTTGGTTCTCTTGGCATTCCCATCAAGACCTTGTGTTCAGGGCCGCTAGGAAGCAATGCGTGGAAAACTGAATCATCTCTGATGAAAATACGTTTTATTTTAGCTACATGTTGTTGCCGAATTATATCTGGCGTATCAGTCAAGTCGACAAATGGCCCTTCATCATGCATTTCACCAGTGAATTCACAAATCATCACTACTTCGGATTGAGGAATGGTATGGCCCGCTAGTTCTATTACAGGTGAATCAGCTAGTGCATTTGCTACAGACATCTCATCTTCTTCTATTCCAAAAGAAGTTGCAGCGCCAAGTAATACAGGTACTGAGACTCCATTACAGTATGCAAATTCTTTCAATCCTCTATCCATATAATCTTTGAGATGTCTATCTAATATCCTTAATACAAGATGTTGATTATCTATTTTCATAGCACGGTGAAAGGATAAATTTCTTCCATATTTTTCATCATAAGCTACAGCCATTGCAGACGAAATATATGCACCACCATCAATTGGTTGATGAGTGAGTATTGGTAATTTTTCTAAGGAAGGGTCAATTTCTTTGTAATTATCGGCACTTACAGTATCAGGTATTTTCCCTTCTCTAACAGCCTTAGAAATTTTCCCAAGAATTTCATTTGGTGCACACTTAAGACCTAATGCTACAAGTTCTCGACTAGAACATATATTTGTTATACATGGAATAATGCTACCCTTTACATTTTCTAAGTATAGTGGCGTATCGCCAGCTTCATCCATTAGTGCTGCTACTTCATAGACTGGATCTACTTCTTTTGTAATTCTCTTTAGTCTTCCTTTTTCTTCCAATAAATCGACAAATTCCCTTAGATTCATTATTCTTCTCCAAATGAAGTCTGATAGGCCCTATATCCGGCTTCCGTTATTGCATCATGTATTTTTTTCTGTGCTTTTTTATCTTCAGCTAAAGCCACCATATTTCCACCACCTCCACCGCCTGTGAGTTTGGCACCAAGAGCTCCTGCATCTTTTGCTATATCTATTAATTTTTCTAATTCGTTGTGTCCAACACCGATTGAATTCAACAAATCATGATTCTT
>CACALG010000010.1 GCA_902533295.1 uncultured marine group III euryarchaeote
TTTAGATTTTGATAGCATACCTGTAGATACAGACGGGGATTTCAATCCAGATAGTACAGATCCAGACGATGATGGCGATGGTTACAACGATACTGATGATGCTTTTTCATTAGACAGTAGTGAATGGTTGGATACAGATGGAGATGGAATAGGAAATGAAGAAGATTCAGATGATGATGGTGATGGACTAGACGATATTGATGAGGATGTTAATGGAAATGGTGTTCTTGATGAAGGTGAAACAGATCCTTTAGACTCTGATACGGACGACGACACTATTCCAGATTATTGGGATCCTCTGCCAACTAATGCTAGTGGAGATGCAGATGGCGATGGAATTCCAGACAAAGACGAGTATAATCCAAATGCAACAGGAAATCCTGCAGATGCAGATGGAGATGGTGTGAATGATATGCTTCAAGGAGTTGCTTCAACTGGCAGTACCTCTAGCTCAGATACAAATTGGACAGAAATGTGTTGTTGGGCATTACTATTTCTCTTGCTTCTTCTAATCCCTCTTCTAAAGAGGCAATATGATAATGCGTTAATCTATGGTCCAGCACATGTAGACTACACAATTGGTGATAATGATGCTAAGATTCGAATGGTTCCTTCATTGCATGAATATGCAAAGAATTACAGAAGTTACATGAAGTATGAAGACTTGAGACGAGTTACTTATGGAATCTCAGGTAATCTAGTTGAAGGTTTAGAAATAGATTCGAAGACTGGAGTAATTTCAGGACATCCAAAGAAAGTTGGAGAATACAAGTATGAAATTGTGATGAAGCATTCTGATGGTAAATTCAAAGGCGCAGCATCTATCCATGTTTCTGAAAAGAAAGAAGAACCAGAGAAAGAAGAAGAACCTGAACCAGTTATAACCTCCAATCCGGAACCTAAGAATACTACCTCTAATCCTAAATTTAGAAGCGGTGCAGGAACTAAGATGGATCCATTTGTCATTGCCCCTGCTAAAGGACTTGAACCTGGAGAAGAAATTTCTTCTAAACAAGTTATTACAATATCGGGTCTAAAATCAGGTGGTATTGTCAATATGCAGGATTTAGATTCTAAAGATAATGGCAAAAGATTTGCAATAGTCTCTGAACCCAATGAAGTCGGAAGACAATCTGCACTTGTCGCGGATGAGGATGGTAAAATCAAATTCCGAGTTAATTTCAAAGATGATAAACCAAGTACAGATGGTGCTGAATTTGAGGGCCTAATCAAATTGGGTACAGCGTCAGTTTATCTCAGTTGGGCTGTTGATGTGGCTAAAGAAGAGGCAGATGAAGAACCATTAACTAAAGAAGAAAAGAAGCAGAAAGAACTTGAAAGAGTTAAAGCACGTTCAGAAAAAATTGATTTCGAAGTTTTAGGTCAAGCAACTAGAAGCACATTATCCAAACCAGTTGAGAAAGATGCTAACGAAATAGATTTAGAAGATGCTTCTGAGTTTGAAAAGAAAGGTACAGCAACTATTACCGATGCAGATGGCAGTGAGATTATTACTTGGAAAAGCAAGAAAGGTAATCAGTTAGTTGGTATTGGTGGATTAACTAGAGCATTTGTCGCAGCATCTATCGTTGTTGCAAAAGATGATTTACAAATAATCAAAGGAATAGGACCTTTCATTGAAGAAAAACTAAATGCATTAGGAATTTACATGTTCATTCAAATCGCCAGAATGACTCCTGAATTAGAAGAAGAAGTAAATATTGCAATTGAATTCTTCCCAGGAAGAGTTAAACGCGACGAATGGGTTAAACAGGCTAAGGAACTGACAGAATAATGACAAATTATTGGTTGATGAAAAGCGAGCCTCATGTTTATTCATTTGATGAATTAATCAAGGATGGTAGTACTCATTGGGATGGAGTTCGTAATTACCAGGCTAGAAATTTTATGAGAGACAAAATGCGTATTGGCGATATGGTTCTTTATTATCATTCCAATACTAAACCTCCACATATTGCAGGAATCTCAAAAATATGTAAAGAGTCATATCCAGACATTACACAGTTTGATAAGAAATCAAAATACTTTGACCCTAAAGCGACAGAAGAAGTCCCTAGATGGTTTTTGGTAGATATGGAGCCAGTTACCAAATTTGATGAAATGGTTACTCTTGATCAATTGAAAGACAATGATGCATTGGAAGGCATGCTTGTAATCAAACGCGGTCAAAGATTGTCTGTACAGCCAGTTGAAAAGAAACATTTTGATGAAGTTTGTAACATGGCAAATACAAAATTATAATTTTTTTACAAAAAAACAGTTAAAAAATAGTACGAAAAACAGCTTTTTTGCTCATCATATTTAAGTGTATCCGAAAGGTTCTATATACCCCCCTTGTCTGTTGTAAGTTCCCGATGTTTGGGAAACATGACCTTCGGGTTATGAAGCCAACAAACAAAGGGAAAGCATGGAAGGAAACAACTTGGGAAACTAAGGGGAAACGATCTTTGAATGCAAGAAGGAAACAACCGGGACACCGGAGGAAACAATCGAGCGGGATAAGAGGGAAACAACTTGGAGAACAAGGGGAAACGATCTAAGCACGCAAGCCAGGAAAACAAGCGGGGTGCCGCGGGAAAACAAAACTTGTACGCCGGAAAAGGAACATGACCTTCGGGTCATGAACCAATTCCACCCCGGGCACAGGGAAGCCAGCCAACGCAAGAAGGACGGTCGAACTGTGCCCACTTTATTTTGGGCGGATGTTAGTCTAGTACTCTCTATTTATGTAGAACGGACGTTTTCATTACGAAAAAATTAAATCTTAATTTAAGTCTTAGCTACGATATTTGTAGTTGTTTTTTGTTCAGAGGCATTCAATTCTTCATCTCTTTTTAATATGCTCAAACAGCGTTTACAGGTTACATCTTCAACTTTTATGGTTTTCATTCTTTTGAATTCTTGAATGGTTGCGCTATGGCCACACAAAGTCATCCTTTCCGCTGTGTATGAAGCTATATGTCTCCTCCTCATACTACTTTCTTAGTTTATTAATATAAAAGAAGTGTGGTATGGTGCCTAATTTTCCCTCTAAAGCAATAAACCCCCTTCTAAATGGGATTAATGAGGTAGTTTGTTGACATGAGCATCGCCAAGAATTTCATGAGCACTTATGCAAAAGTTGCAACCCATGATGGGGATGATGAGCCGATTCAGATTTGGGCTAAGGATGCTGATGCTTATGGTGGTGTTGGAAGTGATAAACTTGGAATTTGGGGAAGTGTTGTTGCCGTAGATTTTGATATTTGTGTAGCAGACGGTGCGTGCATAGAAGCATGTCCTGTCGATGTTTATGATTGGATAGATACTCCCAATCATCCTGCTTCAGACAAGAAAGCAATTATGTCTCGTGAACCGGATTGCATTATTTGCAGAGCGTGCGAGGAAGTTTGTCCTGTAGTTGCAGTTTTGATTACGGATCCAGGAGACATTGATTCTGACACGACTTCAGAGGCTCCAGCCGAAGAATCATCAGACGAATCTGATGCATCTCCCTCAGCAGTCCCTGTAGCAGCATCAGCAGGACCACAAATGCCTGTAACACCTGCCATGGAGACTCGACCACATGCATATACTGGCTACAAGCAGAATTCATATTGTGTTAAATGTGGAAAATATACTTTCCATTGGCATGGTTCATCCCCAGATAATCCAGACCTTTATCCGAATTATGAATGCAAAGAGTGTGGGTTCGTTAGGAAGATAAAGATATCTTGATTGATAACAAGTATATTCAAGACAGAAAAGAATTTTTTTCTGTATTTTTTGCTATAAGCACAATATTTGTAGTTTATGCATTATTGTATATTTTGAATGGTTGGGAATGGACAGGTACTACTGCTTCAGGTTATTGTGAGAAAGTTAGAGACAATTGGATTCGTGAACCTACAAACACAATATCTAATTTAGCATTTGTATTTGTTGGAATGTATATTCTTTGGTTGGCACAATATGATCCAACTGAAGGCAAGCCTTCTCTTTCTACAAGAAGTTGGTTTCTTATTTTGTACGGAATTTCATGTGTTGCTGTAGGCATGGGCAGTTTTGCCATGCATGGATTCAATACAGGATGGGGTGGTTGGTTAGATGTTACAGGGATGATGATGTATATTTCCATGCCTGTTTTCTACAATTTTTCAAGATTCCTTAGGTGGTCAGAAAAAGATTTTATTATCTATTATTTGACTGCTAACGTTATTTTTGCGCTATTACTGTGGCAGGATGCCAAAGATAATGAATCTAGTCTTCTTACATTTTTGTGGGGTGCCTTGATTGGGATTTGGATATCCCAAGAATTAGCTCTCAAATATCAGAAACAACCACATGTGATATTTTTGTTACCCACATCGATAATTTTATTCTTATTTTTGTACACAAACCCAGGTAAAGACCCAATAGATTTTCTCTTGAGTGAATTTGAAGCAATCCTACTTTGGGCAGCTTTAGCATTTTTCTTATACAGAATTGAAGATATCAAGTTAGAAAGAACTCATGCACCTTATTTCTGGTTAGGCTTCGGTTCATATTTTTTAGCCACAATAATTTGGCAACCAAGTAAAACAGATGGAGTTCTATGTAATCCAGAGTCTCTTGCTCAAGGCCATGCACTATGGCACCTTCTTGGAGCAGTCTCAATGTGGTGTTTCTACAAATATTTTAGAACAGAAGTAGATAATTACTAAGCACGGCACAACATATTTAGCGGTATTTACTTTGGAATAATAATGTCTGTTCAAACAGCGAGAAAAGTAGCACTTGCGTATTGGGGTTTTTCAAGCAAAGCAAGTTCTAGAGCTAAATCAGGAATAGACATAGATATCGTCAAAGGTAATGGAGGTCCAGGCCTAGAATCTGCCACAGCACCCTTACAGAGATTTGCTAAGCTTGTCGAGGATTCATGGGAAGACTACACTGGACAAATAGGAAGCCATGGAAGAATTCCTTTCGAGACACTTTTAGATTTCGCCATAAAGGTAAAAACAAAGGAAGAAGTTATAGGCGAATCTGATATGGATGAAATAGACAAATGGTCTAAAGCATTAATCAATGAAAATTCCCATTATTTCATAGCCCATACTACTTACAAGAAGCAAAAAATGAAATTATTAATCAATACCAAGAATTGATTACAAACTTTCTTAATTGATAGCCTACTCCTATAGTAATGAAGATATACACTCGTAATGGAGATGAAGGGGAGACTGGCCTTCTTTATGGTGGAAAAGTTTCCAAATCATCATCATTGCCAGAAGCTTATGGTACAGTTGATGAGGCCCAAGCTATTCTAGGGTTAGTTAGAACTGAATGTGAAAAAGGTAGTGACTTAGAGGAAAAAATAATTCACATAGAAAGAGATTTGTATGTTTTAATGGCCGAATTGGCGACCGATCCTTCTAAACACGATAAATTGGAATCAGGAAAGAGTAAGGTCAATGAAGAAATGATTAAGTTTTTAGAAAAATTCATTGATGAAATTTCATCTAAATTCGAACTTCCAAAAGAATTTGTCATTCCAGGTCAAAATAGAATTTCAGCACTTATTGATGTTGCAAGAACAGTCGTTAGGAGAGCTGAACGCCGTACAATAGCTTGTGGAGTTGAAAATTCATTGACAGTACCTTATCTAAATCGACTTTCAGATCTTCTTTGGGCTATGGCACGTTGGCAAGAAGGTGAATCAATTACTTCACGTTCAGTCAAATGAAAATTCCAGAGCATCTGAACAAGCCACTTTTGGAGCAATTAAGTGATCAAGCAGATTCAGATGATTATATTGTTATGAGAGGCAGTGCTCTAGGTTATGGTTTATTGAATGATATAGAAAATAGAAATAAATCTATTCAAAAATTTATTGACACTCCTGAAGCGAAATTAGAGGGCAATGAACTAGCTAGAGAATTACAAGCTCGTGCAGTTGGAATGATTTTATTGGATAAGAAAGCAGATGATTTACTAGGTAAAGCTAAAGAATTATTTGAAACCGAGCTTGAGAAAGCACTTCCAGAGTTACCAGAAGATATTGCTATTGATGTTGCTACAGAACCATTGAAAATGGCACGCCAAGCACGTAGCGGTTTAATGGAAAATGCATTCTTGAGGAAAGAATGGAAAACCTGTGTTAGCGAAGCTGAGCACGGTAGATCAATAATTCCTGATTATCTACTGTATCAACCTCATCGTGAGGGCTATCCTATTGAATTTGTTGCTAAAGGTATGTATACAGAGGATATGGAAATGGTAGCCAAAGGCATAGAAATGCAAGAAGAATTTTTGCAGTATGTGATTGAGGTTGGTTATCTCAAGCCTTGGGAAGAAGCATATTTTGTATCTTATGCGATATCAGTAATATCGCGCGTATTAGTTGAATAAGCAACATTTCAAATAGTCTCTAACAGCCTTACAGCTTACAGGTTTAGTTATGAGCATAGCCAAATCACAAATAAGCAAGAAGGTCCTAGCATGGGCCATAATATTCTCTTTAGTTTTGACATTTACACCTACTATTGAAGCAACACATGAGGATGATGACACAATTAATGTAGAAAATGCAGTTTTCCCGTGGGAAGACGATGGTGTATCCAACGATTTACTATTTTTCGCTCACGATTCAGCAGATGAAGTTTCCAATATAACCATAAATGTTTGGAAAAAGAATGCACTTGGAAATTGGGAAGAGTATGACGATGGCCAAACAAATGAAGATGGCGAATTAGAGTTTTTGAATGTAACGGCTGGTGAATACATGTGGGATGCCTATGAAGGCAATAACAAAATTGAAGATGAAGGTGGTTATGCTGTAGTTGATACACTGTATTCAGTTGGGCATGTGGGAATTATTGAAGCTTGGGATGATGACGATAATTTTGATGACTTTATTGCATATGTTTTTGAAGGTAATAGTACTAGTGATGAGGGCTACGTCAAGATTTATGATGAAGGCGGGGATTTGGTTGATGAAGGATATACAGACGAAGAAGTGGATGAAGATTGGACTCTTTTCCTTGCTTCTAATCTAGATAGAGGAAATTACACCCATTATATTTACGAAGAATATAATGGTACATTAATCCACAACGGTAGTTTCCATTCTTACGGAAGTTACAACACAACATCTGATGGCGACTCAGACGAATGGTTTGAATCGTGGGATTACGAAACAGAAGATACAAATGGTGATGATGTAGCGAACTACATAGAAATTACATTTGATCCAAATACTGATTGTAATTGTTCAATGGAAATCGAAGTTCTTACGGAAATTTACAACAATGACACTCAAAATTGGGTTGACGGTAACTGGAGTTATTTTGAGATAAACGGAACAGAAGAAGATGAATTTACTTTTAATTGGCTTGCTGATGAAGATGGTAATTTTACGTTTGACTTCTATCTTTATGATGATGAATGGAATTATGAAGATCAGTTTTCTTTCACACATTATATGGAATGTGATGAGAACGAAGTCGAATGTGAGATGGAGGAATGGTTTGAGGATTCTGATTATGAAACTGAGGATACAGGTTCTGACAATCTAGATGATACTATCAACGTAAAATATAATCCAGACACAGAATGTGATTGTGTAGTAGATATATACGTTGAGCTTGCAGTATTTGAAAATTCCACTGGAGACTGGGTGGACTACGTTGCTTCAGAGCATAGAATTAATGGCACAGAAGAAGACACATTCACACAATCTTGGACCTCAAGAAACAGTTCATTATATGATTTTGAATTAATTTTGTATGATGAAGATTGGAATTATGAAGATTCAGTATCGATACCAGGTGTTTATCTCTATTCAGCAACAGGTGCTGGAGGCCCTGGTGACGATGATGAATATTTTGATTGGTTTGATGATTATATATGGGATAGTGATGATGACGGATATGATGATACCATAGAGATAGATTATGATCCAGATACAACATGTGAATGTTATATTAACGTAACATTAGTAATTGATGTTTACGATAATGAAACCGGTGTTTGGGTAAATGGAACTGAAGAAGATTATACAATTTACAGTGATGATGATGATTACTGGTACCAATGGTGGTCACCTGAATACAATGGAACCTTTGATTTCTACGTTGAGCTTTATGACGAATCTGGTAATCTTGAGGAAGAATTAGAATTATTGGGCGTAGACCTCAACAGACGTTCTGATGATGGTGGCGGCGGCGGAACTAGTGATGACAATGGTGTTGGACATATAGGAGTCATCGATGTTTGGGATGAAGATGACTATGTCAACGATTACATTGGTGGAGTAATCGTAGATGACTGGTACAAGGAAGATGCCTATTTCGAAATTTACGACGAGGATGGTAACCTAGTAGATAGCGGTAATCCAAATTACTATGATGCACTTTTTGTCTCTTCTAATTTGACTGAAGGATGGTATTACCAACATGTTTATTACGAAGAAAATGACGCAATTTTACAGGAAGGTCCTTTCTATTCGTACGGTTATTCAACCGACTTCGAAGTTGTCAATGTAGACAATATTGTAGTGGATGATGATGAATATGCAGTCTACGATGATGTCGGATTCAATGCTCACCAAGGTAATTTCGATAACGGAGTCGAAGGAGTCGAAATTGTAGTTTATGTATGGAATGAATCCGAAGAGATGTGGTATGATCATGCTTATTTGGAAACTAACGAGACAGGTGAAGCTTGGCTCTACAATGAGACATGCGGTTCATATGAATGGGAAGTCTATACTGATGGAATAGACGAAAAAGGATACTACGAAGTCTGGGCAGAATGTGACGACGACACTAGCGGCGGTGGTGGCGATGAAGACCATGATGAGCGGTTTGGTTATTGGGATTATTATGGTACATATGACGAGAATGATGAGCATCAATGGAACCAACTAATTATCGCATACGATCCTGATACAGATTGTGACTGTGAAATGGATGTCTATGTCGAAGCCATTATCTGGGACGAGAATGGAGATTATGTTGATTATTCAGGCGAAAATCATACCATATACAATGATGATAGCGATTGGTTTGAAATTGGATTAGAGGTTGATGAACCCGGAAAGTATTGGTTCACTGTTGATCTATACGATGATGAATGGAACCACGAAGACCAATTCAATTTCACATTGATTATGTCCGATGAATGGTTCATCGATCAATTCAGTCAGGATGGCGACAGTGTTCGTATTAATCTGGACCCACAAACAAATTACGATGGAGAAATCGAAACTGAGTATTATTTCGATGTTCTTCGTCTTAATGAGAGCAATGACGATTGGGAATACATAGATGGAGATTATACAAACGCAGTAATTACCTCATCAGACAATGAGGACATTAATTTTGAATGGACTGCTGAAGAAGAAGGCACTTATCGTTTTATGGTTTACATGTACGATCAATATTGGAACATGGAAAACATGGTAGAGTTTGAAACTGAAATTGTTATGAATCACGCTCCAGAAATCGGAGAACTCAATACAGATAGAGTATTCGAAGGAGAGATGTTCAATTTCGAGGTAGATGCATTCGATGCAGATGATGATGACCTAGACTACAGTTGGGACATGGGCAATGGAAATCTCATAGAAGACGATTCTGTAAGGTATGGATATCCAGATGATGGAATTTACACAATAGTAGTTTCAGTATCAGACGGAATTACGTCAACAACCAAAGAATTTGAATTGATTGTTGAGAACGTCTCTCCAACTTTGCAAGTTTCTTACGATGATTTCGGTCAAGAAGGACAAACATTATCGTTCAATTCACAAGCAAGTGATGTATCTGAAGATACTGTGAGAGTAACTTGGTCTTTCCCAGATGGAACTCAAGTAGAAGGAAATTTTGCCCAATATCAGTTTACTGATGATGGGGAATTTTTGATAGGTGTTACTGCAGAAGATGAAGATGGCGGACGGACTTCAGAAAGTCTACTAATCAATATTGAAAATGTGGCTCCAACCTTCACAGAATTTAAGATACCAAGTGAAGCACAAGAAGGCGAGACCCTAGATTTCACATTTGATGCTACAGATCCGGGTGACGATACAATCATATTTACTATTGATTTTGGTGACGGTACAGCAATAATGGTTACACAAGATGGTAATGTCTCACACAAATTCGCTGATGGAGACACTTTCACATTGGTAGTTTGTGCAAAAGACGAAGATGGTGGAGAAAATTGTAGAGAACAAATTTTCCCAGTATCTATACTAGAGCAATTAGAAGACGAAGGACTGTTACCCGGTTTCAACTTATTATTGGCAATTTCGGCACTTGGTGTTGTTGGAATACTAAGACGTAGAACACACTAAGTAGTTTAACGACATATGGAGTATTAGGGCAATGATTCCCAGACTTCCTACTACATGCGAAGGAGTTGACAAACTACTTGCAGGTGGAATTGAACAAGGCACAGTTTCCCTTGCATATGGAGAAGCTGGAACGGGAAAGACAAGTATGGCCTTACAATTGTCTAGAGAAGCAATCAAAACTTATCCAGATCATGTAGTTTTGTTTGTTGATACAGAGGGTTTATCTATAGAAAGAATGACACAAATCTTTGGAGATTGTGATGCTTCAAAATTACTAATGATTCGGCCATCAAGTCTTAGCGATCTTCATCAAACTTTGACTGGAAAATTAGAACAACATGACAAAATTTCTTTAGTTGTCGTCGACACGATTAATGCATATGTTAGATTATCATACATGAAAAATAAAGAAATATCTTCTCGTCAATTCTTGGAAATGACTTCGATTCTTCAACCATTGGCAGAAAAAGGAGATTATCCGGTTCTAATTACGGCACAAGTATACGAAAAGGATGGAGAAATAGGCCCTTATTTTGGTAAATCCCTTATGCACCTTTGTAAAACAATTATACATTTAGAAAAAACTAAAACACCAGGTTTACGACATATCCGTCTTAAGAAACATAGATCCCTTCCTGAAGAAATGGTTGAAGATTTTGTTTTGACTAATAACGGAATAGAATAAAGTCAACTCTTTAATTCTCCCATCATTGCCTTATTCTATGTCCGATTATGACAACTTCATAGGCAGAGTAAAGGAACTAAATTTAATTGGTAGTTTAACAGGCTTAATGGGCTGGGATCAAGAGACCATGATGCCACCTAAAGGGGGCAAATTACGTTCAGAAATGATGGCTTTTCTCTCAAAGCAAGCACATTCTAGAATTACAGATTCTGGAATGGGGAAATTATTAGATTCTTTAGAATCCGAAAAACTTACAGAAGAGCAAGCAGCTAATGTTAGAGAAATACGTAGAGCGTATGACAAGGCAACTAAACTTCCTGGAGAATTGGTTGAAGAAAAAGCAAGACACAAGTCCCAAGCGCTTCAAGTATGGCAAGAAGCAAGGGCTGAAAATAACTTTGAAAAATTTAAGCCATATCTTGAAAAAACAGTTGAATTAACGTGTAAAACTGCAGAATATTATGGATATGATGAGAATATCTATGATGCATTGTTGGATATTTATGAGCCAGGAATGACTGTAGCTCAGTTGGATCCTTTGTTTGCAGGACTAAGAGAAGCTATAGTTCCTCTTGTCAAGGCAGTCGGTGAAAGTCCAAACCAGCCAGATACAAGTTTCTTAGACATTGGTAAATTTACTGAAGAAAAGCAACGTGAGTTTTCACTTAAGGTAGCTGAAAGTATTGGTTTTGATTTTGATGCAGGAAGAATGGATACCTCAACTCATCCATTTTGCTCAGGTGCAGGACCAAATGATGTTAGATTTACAACACGCTATGATGAGGAATTTCCATTTGGTTGTTTGTATGGAGTGATGCACGAAACAGGTCATGGAACGTATGAACAAGGATTATTGCATGAACATGAAGGAACACCAATGGGTCAAGCAGTATCCTTAGGAGTTCATGAATCACAGTCAAGAATGTGGGAGAATATGGTTGGCCGAAGTCGTGAATTCTGGCATTATTACATTGAAGAATTCAAATCATGTTTCAACCATCTACCTTCAGATTTAAACGTAGATACAGTACATAGAGCAGTTAACACAGTACAACCGTCTCTAATTCGTGTAGAATCAGATGAAGCAACTTACAATCTTCACATTATGGTTAGATATGAAATTGAGAAACAATTAGTTAATGGAAACATCAAAATAGGAGATTTACCAGAATTTTGGAATAGCAAGATGGAAGAATATCTTGGTGTTACACCGCCTAATGATACTAAAGGAGTTTTACAAGATATACATTGGTCAATGGGAGCAATTGGGTATTTCCCAACTTATACTCTAGGAAATCTCTATGCAGCTCAGCTTTATGCAGCGGCTTTAGCAGATGATTCAAGTATTCCTGACAAAATTGCAAAAGGTGAGTTTAGAGTATTGCTAGATTGGATGAGAAGCCATATCCATGTCTACGGATCGAAATTACTTCCTGCAGATTTAATGACGCAAGCTACAGGTAAAGAGCCTAGCAGTGATGATTTTGTAACTTATTTACAATCAAAGTATACAAAAATTTACAGCCTATAAGGTGGTAGCCCCCCTCGGATTCGAACCGAGGTCTCAGGCTCCAAAGGCCTGAATGATGGACCGCTACACTAGGGGGCTTCGTTTGTCCAAAGAATGCAGTCTTTAGGACTGTTCCCGCGGTAAACAACAATTAATAAAGGTCCCCCAGTGTCTGAAATAGATATGACTGCAGCCGATAGGTTCATGAAAAAAATAAGTGATTTTTACGATGGCTTAGGGTATCCTGTTGTTTGGGAGGATGCTGGTTCGGAAAGGCAGTTGGAAATTCAATTCAAATCAGAATCTGGTTATTTTGTTACAGCAACTTTGCTTGCAGATGGTAATGATATCATTATTAAGGATGAATGGGGCAGAGCTCAAAAAATAAAAGCTACCAAAGGCAATCTTGAAATGATTAAGGGTTGGTCTGAAGAGCGTTAATCTGGTAATTGACTCATACTTTTACTGCCAGGTCTAGAAACTATTTCTAAATTACTTACAGTATCATTTTCAAAATCAAAGACCCAAGGTTCACACCATCCTATCTCTGTTTTCAAAATTTGTTCAGGTGTGTAATTCTTTAGATACATGACAATTGCTCTGATACTATTTCCATGAGCTCCAATTATTATTTTTTTTCCATTAACAACATGTGGCATAATTTCATTTTTTAGATATGGAATTACTCTATCTGCTGTATCCTTCAATGATTCGCCACCAGGTGGAGGAACGTCAAAACTTCTTCTCCAAATGTGAACTTGTTCAGCACCAAATTTTTCTGCAGCTTCAACCTTGTTTTGTCCAATAAGATCGCCATAATCTCTTTCATTTAGAGCCATATCTTTTACGAGAGGAATATCTTTTTGACCAATTCCATCAAGAATTATGTCCAATGTTTCTTGAGCTCTTATTAAGTCAGAGGTAAAAGCCATATCAAAGTTATAATCGGATAATAATTCTACAGCTTGTTTTGCTTCATCTCTTCCTTGTTGATTTAAATCTACATCTTTCCATCCTGTAAATCGGTTTTGATCATTATATATGGAAAGTCCATGTCTTACTAGAACTAGTTTTCCTGTAGCCATAATTATCTACCACCTTTCAAACTGAAAGAGTATCGTGATGGTTCTCTCCAGCGATGTCCAGTTAGATAACCACATGTGTTACATTTGAATCCAATAGCCACTTTTCCGCCATAAAGTGTTGCATTATGGACTTTTTTTAGTGGAGAAGTACAGACAGGACATGGTTGACCAGGAGATGCAAATTCTCCACGATGGTGGTGGTGCCCACTTTGATCCTCACCAGGCCTTATTCTTCTCCATCTTTTTACTACAGGATCATATCCGAGTCCTTGTTTTCTAAAATCACTTTCATCAGCTTCAGGTGCCGCACCAACCGATCTAGTTCTAATTCCAACTTTTACTTTTTTAGACAAAATTGCAACAATTCTCATTCTTTCTGCTGATAATCTGTATGTTTCATCTTTTTCTTTCAATTTGTCTAAGACTTTACGATGCATTTTGGTTTGTGTATCAACAGAACTGCGTTCTTTTAGGACCTTCAAAACGGCATCAACAATTGTTTTTTTGCTGGGTTTCCGATAGTCCATATTATCATAATGAAACCATAGGTTAAAGGCTGTTGGGAGTAATAGTAATTTTTATTATCCCATTACAACAATAGGTAGACAACCGGAGGTTGATATGTCATTTGATGAAGTGGACCAATTGTTTCATTTGCTAGAGAACCCAACTAGACGTAGGATTCTTCAATTATTGTCCGTAGAACGTCTTTATCCTCTAAAGATGCATAAACAATTATCAAAAGAAATGGATGTTACGCAACAATCAATTGTTAAACATTTGAAAATATTAGAGGAACACGGTATTGTTGAATCTCGAGATGAACCTAGTACTAGAGGTCCAAACCGTAGAGTTTATACAGCTTCAAGAGAGATTTCATTACATATTGATGTAGGTCCTTCAACTTACAAACAGAAAGCAGAAACAGACTTTGATATCTCAAGTCTTTCTACCCAACATAAACATGTTTTAGATGCTATAGAAGAATCAAGAAACATGGATTCGAAAGCACGTATGGATCTCTTATCTAGAGTTTCAGAAGATTTACGCAGTTCAGTAGATGATGTTGAAAATGAGAGACGTAGTTTGATGGCTCTAATGGGTGAACTAAACAGAGAAATCACTTCTACAGCCCAGATGGCAGAATGTGATTATCAAGAAAGAAGATTATTGCATCATATTTTACATAACAAGGATTATACTATAGAAGGAGCCGCGGCAGCATTAGGTCTTCGTGAAGCTGAAGTAAGGTTAATTCTTGAAAGTTTACAAAAACGAGGCCTAACAAGATAAGCACGTATTCTTTAAATAGAATACTAAAATCTCTTTCTAAGTTCCTATGTATGCACTAAGAAATAGTCTGATTTTGGTATTTGCGATTTGCATATTCTTACCTTTATCACAAGCAGAGGACAATGTATATCGTGTTGAGGGTTTACCAGATGATTTACACTATCAAACAGGTAAAGCATACCAGATAGATTTAACTGCTAATGATTATGATGCTATTTTTTCAGTAAATATTACAATAAGTAATGGAACTTTGAGTCAGACTGAAGAGTTTGCTTCAGAGGTTCACAATTTAATATTAGAAAGTAGCGATTCAGGTTGGACATTTTACTGGCAAGCCCCATCTGAATCTTTTGAGCTGGGTTCAGGACAAGCAGTTTTGTCTATAATATTTGAAGAAGAAGATGGCACAGTCTGGTCTACTTTTGATTCAGTTTTACGTCCACCAGAAATACATGCAGCCGATGAATCCGCAGTTCCAGATTGGGCAATGTCATTAGCATGGATTGGCGTCAGCGCAACAATCTTACTCACGCTATTTGGTGCAATTGTTTTACGCCGTGACCGTTTAACGTAAGGTATATATGCTATCTCAGAGGTAAGAAGTTAGACTTCGGTCAGAGGATTGATTCATGAAACGCAGAATTGTTAACAATGAGGAAGCAGTATCACCAGTTATTGCAGTTATTTTGATGGTGGCTATCACTGTCGTTATGGCGGCAGTTCTTTACGCTTGGGTATCAGGATGGGGATTACAACCAAAAAATTCACCAACGGGCAGTATGATGGCTAGTAATGATGGTACGACTTGGGATGTTCAAATAATTAAAATGAATCCTCAAGCTTCCATTAATTCCGTACATTGGTATTTGATGGATATTCAAGGCTTAACCAAAGCTGAAGGTGTGGTTACAGATATTTATGGCTACAAACAAGGTGAAGGTAAGTCAGTAATTTACATTGATAATGATTATAATGCTAAAGTAAGTCCAGGAGATATCTTCAGATTCCATGCAGGGGAAGGAGATACTTTGGCAGATTTGTCAAATTTGGATGATTTTTCATTCCGTCTAAAGTTTGATCCAACCGGCGACACTATCGGTTACGATGTTGACTTTATCAGTTAAGTAAGTAAAATTTGACGTAAGGTATATATGCTATCCCAGTAGTCCCATAGTCTGACTTAGGTCAGAGGACACAACAATGAAACGAAGAATAGTAAACGATGAGCAGGCAGTTTCACCTGTAATTGCGGTCATTTTGATGGTAGCTATTACAGTCGTTCTGGCTGCAGTATTGTACGTTTGGGCTAGCAGTTTCCTTGGTGGTACAACCAAGAATGCTCCAACCGGCAGTATGATAGCAAGCGAAGACGGAAGTGGCGATTGGACAATTCAGATTGTCAAGATCAACCCACAAGTTTCCGTAAATTCAGTACACTGGTATTTACTGAATGAAGAAGGAAACACCATGTCTGATAGTTTAGTTTCTGATATCTATGGATATTATGAAGGTGAAGGTAAAGGCGTAGTCTTCATTGACAACGACTTTAACGGTAAATTGAGTCCAGGTGACAAATTTGAAGTTCATCCAGGCGCCGAAGGCGATCCGGATTTACAAAACGTCAATGACGTTACTGACTACTCGTTCCGTTTGAAGTTCGAGCCTAATGGTGACGTAATCGGTTACGATATAAGTCTACAAGCATAGATTTAGTCACCGAAAATAGAGTGGGGACTTCATTGTCCCCTCTCGAAGGTAATAGGGGGGTTTCGGACCCCCCCTTTACCCAATTTTTTTATAGTTTCAATCTAACCAGGGTACTCTCTGTACAGGCTGAGCTCCATCAACTAATCCTGGACGAACTTTTGCATCCGGAATCAATTCTTGTATAATTCCAGAAATATTTGAATGTCTAGGAGGTTTTCCAATTTCTAGTCTTTCACCACTCAAAGAAGCATCAGGGTATTTTTGTAAGAAGTCTAATGCACCGTCGTCCCAAGGAGCAGGGCCTTTGTGTGGAACTATTTCAGGTAATTTGACAATCGCTGTTTCAAATACTAGGAAGCATTTATCCGTTAAATTTGCATTCCAAGCAATCGGTTCAAAATCAGATATCGCATTGTAAATTTTTCTACCTTGTTTCTGTAACCAAGGAAGTACGGTTTCATCACTCCCTCCTGAGTGTGGTAATACTACAGTAGTAACAATACCTTTAGCCTTTCTAATCTTATTTTTAGGGAAGAAGAATTCTATAGTAGGCTTATTCAGAAATGCTTTCGAGGCTAGTATTGCAGCCCCGATTCCCTTTAATGTTACACCAGCAGAGACATTTCTCTTTTCATCAACAGGATCTTGTAACATCATCGCAGCTTCGGGTACTCCTCCTACCTTTTGTATTATTACAGGTGGTTTCCATTGTGAAATCTCCTCTATTAAATTTTTAAAATTACCATATTTTATAATTAGTATTTCTACCAAATATCCTGAAAAACCACCAACTGCAGCATTGGCTCCATATGCTCCTGCTCCCTTTAGAAACTGCTTTGCTAATCTTACTTCATCTTCTTTTCCTTGAATATTATCATTAACCCATTTAGTGTGAAATGGTGTCCTATCAACTGCAGAAATTGAATTTGATGAATCGTTGATAATATAACATGGTACTACATCTAAACCGATTCCCTCTATTTCACCTCTAAGGTATGGATGTTGTGCATACAATTCTTTTCCATCGGGAAGAATCTTACGAGCTATTTCTAATCCTTCCTGTTTAAGATTAATATTTTTGTTAAATTTGATGAATAAATCGATATCAGCTCCTTTGAGATTAGTTTCTTTCGCAACAGATCCAACAATCAAAGGTTCGACATTTTCTCTAACAGCCTTATCCTTAAGTTTCTTAGAAATATTAGCTATTTTTTCTTTTTCTTTTTTGTCAGGACGTATTTTTTCTAGAACGTCATTTAATATTTGGTTCACTCTTCATCCTCAGTTTCGTTATTATCTTCAGGTATTGCCATCTCTCGTTTATCTTCATCTTCAGTAATTTCTTCATCAGAATCAGATTCTTCCTCTGGTTCATCTTCAGATTCCTCATCATGGTTGAATTTCCCTCTACGCCACGCCTTTGTCCGTTCTTTTTCAGCTCTTTTCATCAAAGTTTCAATATCATCTTTTACAGGCAAAAATATAGGAACAATAAAAACAATAAGTCCAAATATTAAAGATATGACTCCCCATTTCAAATAATCTTGTTGATAGGTTACAGTTTCTATGAAAAAGCTAATTGAAATTAAAGAAACAATAGTACTAATCCATATTATTCGTCTATAGCTACTTTCACTGAAATAATATTTGTCTCCTTCATCAGGAATTTCAACAGAGAATTTAGCATCAGGAATTTCTATTTCACCATCATCAATTCTCGGCCTTTCTAATTTCCGTTTTCTCAAATAAAGGTGCGCAAAAATACCTCCTGCCAAAAATGCTACTTGCCCATATCCTGGATCTCCGGCCTCTGTAGCTGCCCATATAGCATATAGAACACATAGCCATATTGCTACAATAATAGAATTATACAAATTCATGGTGTAGTCTAAACTCTACTTTCCATAGTAATTGCTTCAACTGGACAAGCAAATGCACATAGTGTACATCCAGTACAAGTATCTTCAAGAATCAAGGCTTTTTTAGATTCAAACTGTGAAGTTCTAGCTTGTAGATCCCATGAAATCATATCAATTGAAGCAAAGTTACAGAAATAAACACACTGTGTACATCCAATACATTTCTCATTGTCTACCAAGGCTATGTAATCTTTTCCTCTTGGTAATGAGTCCAGAGTTTGTTTTCTTAAATCCTTAAACATGTCTTTAGCTTTTTCGATACCCGTTGTTGGTAGCTCTTCCTTAGCTAGTACATCTTTTGCTCTACCTAACCATTTGTTTGGTTTGTGGAAGAATAAAGATGTGGTTTCATCAGTAGCCATTATGGATTCTTGAGGGGCTTCTGCTGGTGTAGCAGGTGTTTCTTCACTTTCTTCAATCACTTCAGATGTTCCTGAATCAGTTCCAATATCTCCCGGATCGGTAATCAAAACTGCAACTACAGGACAAACTTCCTCGCACGCTCTACAAACAATGCAATCCGGTTCACGGGCCATAATTGCTTTCTTATCAGAAGCAGGATGGTTTGGAGTATCTATCCAATCGTAAACATCGACTGGACATGCTTCTATGCATGCTCCGTCTGCTACACAAATATCAAAATCTACTGCAACAACGCTTCCCCAAATACCAAGTTTATCACTTCCAACACCACCATAAGAATCTGTATCCTTAGCCCAAATCTGAATTGGCTCATCATCACCATCATGGGTTGCAACTTTTGCATAAGTGCTCATGAAATTCTTATCGATTTCGGCCACTAATTTTCTTCCTCTAAACAAGCAACTAAGAATTGCATAAGATCCATCATTTCATAATCATGGTGATGCCCTTCTTCAGGGTTCATTCTTTCTTCATTAAGCATACATTGCATATGCATGTAACATTTAGGACATCCACCTAGCATCAAATCAATGCCAGCATCGCTTCCCTGATCCAATCTCTTTCTGCGAACTGCTTTTGTGGCATCATTACAATACATCATTGAAGAAACACCACAGCATAATGCGCGTTCTTTGTTATTCTCTAATTCCACCATTTTAGCGCCATCAACTAATTGAATCAAGTCACGTGGAGCTTCATATTCACCCATCATTCTTCCAAGTCTGCACGGATCATGATAAGCAACAGTTACATCCTCAGGGGCCTTAAATTTTAGTCCTCTTCCTTGTAATGTTTGAGTAATATGTTCGACCTTGATTCCTAGTGTCCCAGGTAAGTCATAATCAACAGCAAAAGTTCGATAACATTCGGCACATGAACATGTTATAATTTTAATCCCAGATTCTTTTAATCTTCTCATGTTATGTTCTTTAAGGGCATCAAACACTTCTAGTTGCCCTTGCCACAATTGATCATGACCTGAACATTTGAATATATTCATGTCTAAAATTAGGGGATCAATATTAGCATAATTCAATAATTTGATTGATGCAGCAGCTATAGATGCATGATCTGCGTCGCCTTTATTCAAATGAGTAAATTTAACCTCAACATCCATAAAATCTACACATCCAGGAAAATAGCCATATTCATGGGGTCTCTCAGGTTTCCAAGCCTCTTTGTCTTCATTCATAGCATCTTCGACAATCAATCTTTCGAAGAGCGGATGCGGTATTGTTCGTGAATAAGGTTTTGTTCTACTCATAGTGAAGCTCCAGACGTAGTAAGGGCTCTTTGTTCTAATACATAATCAATATATTCAATGTTTTGTGGACAGACTGCAGTACACATTCCACAAGTAATACACGACCACATGGCAACGCCATCATGCTCGTTTTGGAATGTATTGTAAATAATGTTTAATTCGTGTTCACCTTCCATGTCCCTTACAGGGCAAATATCATCACAGAGTCCACACTGGTAACAACGATTGAGTTTGAATTCATATATTCTTTGCATTCTTCGGTCTTTAATTCCATCAACATATAGACTGAAACGTTCTTCATCTGTTAACGGTTTTGCACCTTCAGATCTCCTTCTATCAAGGAAAACATATGTTATTACTCCAGCAACAATAGGACCCCATATGGTCAATTGGTTAAGCACATCTGTTGTGACTTCAGGATAATATATTGCAATGTTAGCATTAATTGAGAAGATAGATAGCATGATAACCATAACAATACCATAAACTCCTATTGCAGCTCTTACGGGATCTTCGATCGGTCTCCGCTCATGACCTCGATTGACAACATCGCCATATTGCGGATCAATCAATGCACCTAATGCTCTGTCAAGGAAAGGCACTGCTACTACAAGTCCTACAATCAGACCTTGTACTAAAGTTCCCCAGACTTTCGCAGTCATTAAGAAAATTTCAATGTCTTCAAGACCCAAGAATGGGATAAGCGATAACGGTAGTCCTATTTTTAAATCGGTAGCAACTTTTAGACAACCAAATGCCCAAAGTAGATACCAATCAGGTAAAGGTGGAGGGAATGCAGTTCCTGCAGTTGGATCTGCTGCTTTATGAAGTGGAGGGGGGACAAAAGCAGCTAAATAGAAGAATAAAGCAAGTATATACAAAGTTAAAACCGCATCTCTCGTCATTTCATGAGGATATAATGGTTCACCCTTTACCATATCAGCTTCAAGAACAGAATGGTCTTCACGATTTTCTAATTTATTTACTGTATCAAGAGAAATTTGTTCTTCTTGATGCTCATAAATCATTTCTATTGCATCATCATCAACTACTTCACTTGGATTGTCTTCTGTCATTAATGAGGTTCAGCCTCCCCTTGTATCCATACAAGCGCCATGTGTATTATAATCAAAATAGTTCCTACCAATGGAAGTACAAAGATATGTAGCCAATACATTCGAGTAATCGTATCACCAGTAAGTTGCGTTCCTCCAAATACAATTTGAGCCATTAATGGCCCCATTGCAGGTATAGATGTAGCCATTTCAAGACCAATTGAACCTGCAGCAAAACCTAGTTCATCCCATGGTAGAAGATACCCAGTGTAACCAAAGAAAATAGTTACCATTAGTAATATGGAGCCTAGAATCCAATTAACTTCTCTTGGGTTTCTATAAGCACCAACAAAATAAACTCTCATCATATGGAGAAATACAGAAGCAACCATGAAATGAGCGGACCAATGGTGTACAGCTCTTATGATATATCCGAATGTCACTTGTGTCATAATTAACTCCATTGATTGGTATGCACCAGAGGTCATTTCTCCAGTCTCTGGGTCCTCTACAAATTCACCATCAGGAACATAATAGAATCCTAGATAAATTCCAGTAATAGTTAATACAATGTAAGCAAAAAAGGACAAACCACCTAATGAATAAAATGGATACCAATACCAAACAGCTTTGACATTGTACCGTTCCGTATGTGATTGAGGCATTGTTCTTCCAGTTGCAGGTAAGAGTGTGTAAACAACCGAATAGTATTCTCTTTTGGCTAAGGAAATGTATCGGTGTAGCGCAAATCTTTCATCAATCCATTCCCAAGATTTAAAAATTACTTTTGGAAGGAGACCAGTAACGTACAAATATCCTACAGTAAGTACACCACCTAGTAGAGAAAGAAAAATTAGTGGAAAGGTGTATTTTCTCATTAATTCTTCTAAAAGTGGAGTTTCAGCACTCACAGGTAAAGCGAAAAGAGCTAAACACCCCACAATCATCATAATAATTCTGTTAATTTTCATAATTCAACCTTGTCCACAATATTTCAGCCAATCTATACTTGTAGTTAGGCCGATTAATCCTCCATCTTTTTCAGCTACAGGTACTACAGGTAAGCCGTAAGGCGCAGGTCCTTCTAGTAATTCAGCAGCCATAACTTCCCTACCTTGTTCGTCTATATTTTTTATTATAGATATTGGATCAAATAAGGACAAATGGCATGGGCACAAAAACATATTTTCGAAATCTTTGCCACTTATTGTACTAGTTCCAGCATCAGTATAGACTGGTTTACAACACAAATGCGGACATTTGTATGTGTGATAAGCCATCATCATTGAATTCCCACCGTCAACGCTAACACCTAACCCTTCCATCCCTTCCTCAGTAGGAACTCTTGCAAGAGCTAGTTGAATTTCACAAACACCCAATTCTTCTTCCAAATCGGCAGGTCCCCAATTAACAATTGCTACATCCCATACGTTTTCAAAATCAGATACTTTAGCCACTTCATTTCCTTTATTTTCGTACCATTTTCCACTTTCGGATTTGAAAGTTAAGGTTTCATGAGCATCATCTTTGTTACATCTTGTAACTGGAGGAGGTAATAGTGTTTTCAATGCAGGAACAGTTAGGGCACCAGTCATTCCAGCCCCAGCCAATCCAATTGCACCTTGAAGAAAACCTCTACGTGTTATATTCATATTCAACGTTCAAGTTTTGTGATAACTTTCCTCCTTCTTTTCTTTGCTTCAAGAACATCAGGCATGAATGATCTTCTGTAAAAATCTAGCATAAGTCCTAGAATCAAAAATGCCATAGCAAGTATAAATGATAAGAACGGTTGATCCCAACCTTCTAAAATTCCGTAAATAAAGAGTGAATCATACATAAGTTCTAAAATTAAAAAAGCGAAAATAATTCCAAATATTTCTAACTGTTCTTTACCTGGTACATTTCTTAATTCTTTACCTAAATCTTCATCCTTATATGTTCCTAAAATCTTCTGTGCATCTTCTGCAGTAAGTTCTCCTTTAGAAACTTTTTCTAATATTTCGTTAACCTCGGTAATGTGCACTCCCTCCTCTGATTACTACGTATGAGATTAGAACAGATAAAAGCACTACTCCAATTCCCATTAATCCAATCCAATATTGCATCAGTGTTACTCCAAGTTCATGTATTGATAGTTCATGTGATGAAGCTTGTGGTGTCCCAAGAGAAACTGCAGTTAGGTAGCTCCATTGATCTCCATTAGTTCCTTGACCATTTACTACGTTGAAATATATTACAAAAACTGCGTCACCAGCCCCATCAGCAGGTGCAGTCCATTCGAATGTCCAATTTCTTACAATATTGCTGTTATCATTATGTGAAATATAACTCCCTTCACCACCAATCCAATAATTTTCATTTGTTATAAAAGCACCTTCACTGACTTCAGCTAAGAAACCACCATACCTAACAGCATCTTCTGCCATATCTACATTTTCATCAGCAATAGCTAGTGAAATATTATAAGTTTTTTCAGGTTCATATGCATCAGGAATTCCATCTAAGCTATACATTCCTTCATTAAGTTGTTCATCCATATGACATGAGCATCCGTGTGCAATAGAATCTTCAGCCCATTCATCACCTCCACTGACGCCTCCATTAGGAAATCCTTGAGCACTTTTGCCAACTAGTAGTGCTGTTACAATCAGCAGTGCCGTCAGACTGTAAGTCATGTTGTCAGGTATAGACAAATCACGCCCCCATAATAGGTGATTTGAGATGATGGTATCTGCTATATAAAAATATGCAATAAATTTGCCTTCTTTCAGTCTAAAGATATACGCTTAATACATCCCCTATTTGCTATCATATGAAAAACCCAAGTCTGAGTAAAAAAGTTAGCTTAATTTTACTCGGTCTCCTAACGATTCTTCTTCGTTATCCCACTACTCCATCACCGACTGGAACAGACAATTTTTATTATATATCTGTGGTTCAAACAATACTTATAGATGGAGAGATTTCTTGGGCAGAAAACATATCTTCGTTATATGGGCTCTTTCCAGGTACTACTCCATTAGGCGCTACTGTATTGGCCACAACAATCTGTTCTATTACGGGATTATCAATTATTCAATATACATTTATTCATGGTTTTTTACTTTCTTTAATTTCTAGTTTCGGTTTTTTTATGCTGACAGGGGAATTTACTGAAAACCATCGCAGTCGTTGGTTTGCTACACTTTGTTTCACTCTTGCACCACGCTTTCTTACATTTTCGATTTGGCGTTTTTCTCTTAGATATACTTTAATTGCATTACTACCATTCTTTGTATGGTTACTTCTTCGTTTAGCTAATTCAAAATATGGTAGGCATCCTTCAAGAATAATTTTTCTTTTATTCTTCTTAGCTTTAATCCTACCCTCATTGCATAGAATGGGACTTTTACTTCCAGGAATCTTACTTTCATT
>CACALG010000011.1 GCA_902533295.1 uncultured marine group III euryarchaeote
TGAATACGATATGGGAGATAGAAGTCTAATACCATACGATTATGCAGATTGGATACGTCCTACTGATGATGCTGTAGGGGCATTCTATACTGATAAGAGTAATTGGTGGCATATTGTAGATACTGAAGAAGATTCAAACCGAAAAGCCAACAGTCCAACCCATTCAATGTGGATTGGAGATGAATCAAAAGAAAATGGAGAATATAGAAGTGGCTGGGATTACTCAATCTATACTGCAGATTCTTATTCATTGGGTGTAGGTGGGCAACTAAGATTCCAACACTATTATGATACAGAGAGTGCAACATACCCTTATGATGGAGGAAATGTTCAGATTTCTACAGATAATGGTGAAAACTGGGAAGTAATTTATCCAAGTGGAGGATATCCTGCAGATTCTGTTACAGGATTAGATGGAGAAGCTGGATATTATGGTGACTCAGAAGGTTGGGTCCAAGCATCTTTTGATTTAGGAAACTACTCTGGAGAAGATGTAAGATTCAAATTGAGATTTGGTTCTGATGGTGTTGTAGACGCATACGAAGGTTGGTACTTCGATGATGTAGAATTAACGGACACTACTGGATCATTGTTCAGTGATGATATGGAATCTGGAATGAGTAATTGGGATGATGCACCACAGATTTACAACATGTCTCTACATTATGAAGGAGATTACAGAATTATTGTTTCGCCATTTACATTTGCTTTTGTTAATACTACTGAAGATAGAGAAGATATGGTTGGCAGAGCATTGGATTGGCTAAGAGCTGCGGCAGCTGCCGATGATGTTGGAGTTAAACTCTTGGAAATCGAGAGCACCGTAGAAGAGAATTCAACTGTCGCTTTCTCAAGTATTATCAAAAATTATGGCTCTGAAGACCAAGCTGCTTTTGATGTAGAAGCACGAATACTTGATTCAGATGGTAATGAATTATGGTCAGATACAAAAGTAGTGACTGCATTAGAATCTGGTGAAGAAGAAACCCTAGACTGGGAATGGGAGAGTGGAAATCCCGGAGAAATTAGTGTAATCGTTGAAACTTTGAAAGATGATGAAAATCATCGTAACGATGTCAAAGATGAATCTGTTGAAGTTGTAATGATTTGTATACCTGAAATTACTACATTTAATGACCATAAACAGGGCCAACCTGGAGATGATGTAATGTTTGACTTAATCGTTAGTAACAGGGCTTCAGGAACAGACATTATGGAAATTGAAATGATAGGAAGTGCTTCAGGGTGGGGTCAAATTGCAAATGAAATGGAACTAAAGGCAAATGAGAGCCGAGATTTAGAATTAGCTCTAAAAATTGATGAAGATGCTGAATATGGAGACTATGATTTGACTATCATTGTTACTGCAACAGATGGAACTGTAGAAGAACTTGAGTTAATAGTGACTGTTACGGACAATCCTGTAAATTATGAAGTTGAAATTGAATTAGATCCAACAAATGCTGAAGTCATAGCAGGTAAAGATATTGAATTTACCGTAACTATATACAACAAAGGGGATGAACAAGATACATTTGATCTTATGGCTAGTGAAGATTGGGTAACATTTGATGAAGACGAAGTTACCATTGGAGCTGATGGTGAAGCTACAGTTGATGGAATTATTAGTGTCCCTAGTGATGCAGAGAATGGAAATTCATATATTGATATTAGTGCAACTTCAAGGAATGATCAAACTGCTTCGGATGAAAGGACCATTAAAGTAGTTGTAGAAGAATTAGAATATGGAGCGACTTTGAGAAGAGATAGTGACGGTCTAATTACTGTTGCACCAGGAAGCTCGGGAGTATTTGAATTTACATTACTAAGTGACAGTAACGGTAAACAAAGTTTAACCATAATTACTAGTGGTGAAGCTGGTGACTGGGCAACTTCATCAATAACAGAATTAGAGTTAGAAGCTGAAGAAGGGACAACATTCACTGTAAATGTTAATGTACCAGCTGGAACTTCTGAAGAGACATATAGATTGGAAGTTGTGGTTATGAATGGAAATGAAGAACTTACTAAATCTATTTCAAATATAGTTGTCCAAGAAGAAGTTGAAGAGAATATGGATGTTCTGTTCTGTTTAACTGATCTCAGTGGATTCTGTCTGTCTTCAGGTAATTTTGAAGTAACTATTGAAGCTGACAAAATACAAACTGCTTCAGTTGGATTCTCTGTTGAAAATTTAGGTAATATTGATACGGAAATTGCCTTCGAAGTAGTCATGCCAGATGGAACAACTGGAAATGAACTTTATTATGATGAAAATCAAAAAGAATGGAGAGTTGCACTTTCACCATCTGATACTGATTTGTATCCAATAGCTCTTGATGCAGGAGATTCAATGGATTGGGGAGCTGTGGCCGTAATTGCCAGAGAAGTTGCTCCTGGTTCTTACACCTTTACTGTAAATCTATTACAAGCTAAAGAAGCAAGTAGTGGAGGTTACGTATTTGAACAACTTGAGCAATTGTCTATAACTGTTGTTGTTGAAGGTGAGGTAACTGAAGAAAGTACTGGTGGAGATACAGAAGATGATTCTCTACTACCTGGTCCTTCCTTCGTGTCAATTGTTGCAATGCTAGGAATACTTGTCTATAGAAGAAGAAAATAATTATTCTTCAAATGTCCCCTTAAAAATTAGAGCAGGTATTATAGCAAAGTAAAGCATGTAGAGTGCAAACGCTGCAAACCATATTATTTCCCACAATTCATCATTAAAGAATCGAAGTGCTACTGTAAGAAAAAGAACCAATATACCAAATAATATTGGTTTTAGAAAACCAGCTCGTGCTTTTGCATAAGGTATTGTTGTGACTGTAAGTAAAGACACTAAACCTATAGATAATGGAACTAGAACATTATCAAATTCATTGATTAAAGAATATTTTATCGAGATGACTACAATAAACATTGTAAGTCCTAGGGAAGGCAAGCCTTCAAAATATTTGTTTGAGCCTTGTTCTCCTACAGTGAACCTAGCTAATCTAAAGAGACTGAGGAGAGCAATCATCAAAGATGCTGTAATTGCAATTAGATTTTCTATATTATATCTGAATTCAATTTGCATGTCGTCATTCAAAATATCTAAGGCAGGACCTTTATCAATATCATAATACAGTGAATAAACCAAGATTGAAGGCGCTATACCAAAACAAATCGAGTCTGATATAGAATCAAAATATTTTCCATAATCGTGTTTTGTACCAAACTTACGAGCTAAAGCCCCATCCATTCCATCGATAATCGCTGAAATAGGGAGTAAAAGTAAAGCTACAATGTAGCTTTCAACCGTACCGTCAATAATGTAAGTAATAGCTAGAAAACCTAAGGTAGCGCTAGTAAAAGTTGCTAAATCTGCATATGATACAAACGTTAATGGTCTAAACAATTTTTTAAGAAAATTCAAATTAATCAAACCCCTCAGAAGCAGTTGCTTTCAATTTTGAAAGGATTCTCTTTGGTGCTTCTACAACCTTTTCAACCGTAGATAACTCGGACATGGGTGTGAAAATAGCAACTGTTTGTCCTGCCAAAATACGATCGCCTTTCTTGACTTTCAAATCAATACCAGATTCTTCAAAAGCCAAATCTACACGAGACCCAAAATGAATTAGACCTATTCTTTCACCTTTCTTAACTTTGGAATCGGGTTTTACATAACTGACTATTCTTCTTATAAGAAAACCTGCAATTTGAGTCATCTTGACTGTGCCTAATTTTGTATCTAATTTGGTAATTAATCTTTCATTCTTGTCTGAATCTTTTGAAAACGCAGGACTGTAACCTCCGGGTTTGTGTTTCTGTGAAATAATTCTGCCTTTTATCGGAGATCTATTTACGTGCACATTTTGTAGATTCATGAAAATTGAAATTCTTACCATCCCATTCTTCATAGTAGCTTCTTGAACTAATCCGTCTGCCGGACTAATGATCCCTTTCTGAATTTCTCTGTAAGGATCACGATAAAAGAAAAGAAGGAATGCTGAAATGAAAAGTAAAACAAATGATAATGCATAAATCTCTTCTAAAGGCCAATCAACATCTATTCCTTGACTGTGAATCGAATCTGCGGATGCTCCAAAAGGAAACAAAATAAGACCAAAAACAGTAATGTAAACAACCATCATAGGCATACCCTTTGCAAAAGGAATATCCGGAGCATTCTTTGGAGCTTCACGTAGAGGAAGATCTATTACTCCCAAAATAGAATCTTGCATCTCTGGTAAAAAATGAAAGACTGCAATAGCCAAAAATATTAAGGCAATCAAACTTCCTACTTTGCCAATTACTGCATGAGCCCAGAAGAATGTTTCATCACCCCAAACGTGCTCATACGTTAACCAAATAACTACGGCATTACGAATTAAATTTAATATATAGATTGGAGGGACTGTAACCAAAAATCCATTCAATCTGCTACGGAAAGGTGCTTTAGTACAAATTACACCGCCCACAAAAATAATCATACTTTGAAGAGCAGTACATGCAAGAACTATATTGACTGAAGGAGCAAGAGGATCCTTCCACCCATCTGCTTCTACTGCAACGCGGACTTCTTCATGCTCCGAACCTGGGCGATAAACACGGGAACCATCCCAATTTTCACCGTAATCTATAGGACCAAGTGTATTTCCAATACCAAAAATATCAAGAAACCATATTGATTGTTCTGCAACCAAATGGATTAACCAACCTGCAAGTAAGGGAATTCTTTCCACAAAAAAATAAATTCCTCCTGCAACTACAGTCATAGCTGCTAACCAACGTAGCGGTTCGTAGGATTCTTTCCAAAGAATACTGAGATATTCATGGTATGCTAAATATCCAAAAAATGGAAGAGCTGCTGCACAAATTAAAGCATTAACTGGATCTTTTATCAAAATATAATACTCTACTTCAATCCACCAAAAAAATCCAAGACATAACCAACCTAATATGGAAAACTGATGTCCTATCTTTTTCGGAAAATGCTTTCCAAGAAAATTATGTCCTCTTTCAGAAAGAAAATAACCTATGCCTAAAAGAAACAGGGAACTTATGACAAAGACTTCGCTGAGTAGTGATAAATCAGTTGCCATTACAATTGGGACAAAGTTGTTCTAAAAAAACCCTCTGTTTATTCTGAAAGCCAATTTTGAGCTGTCTTGTAAGACTCTAAATCTCCAATATCATACCAAGTTCCGCGATAAGATACACTAAGAACTTCATTTCTTTTGATATTCCAAGCTAGAAAATTCCCAAGAGCATCTCGATCGCCTCCTGAATTGATATAATCAAAGAAATTTGAAATTCCATCCTTCGATAATAACCAATATGCAGTCGCAGCCAATGTAGATTTAGGTTCAGAAGGTTTTTCTACAAAATCTACTATTCTATCAGACTTTAATTCTGCAATACCATACAATTTAGCTAGATTATTGTCTTCGACATCATATAGGCCAATAACATCTCTATTGGTTCTTTCTGATTTAGAAACCATTGCAGTTAAATCAAAATTTGACAAATTGTCCCCCCCAGCTATGAAAACTGGGCCATTGATATTTAATTCCGAAAATAAGAGATTCAGTGCACCAAGTGCTCCTAATTTTTCTTCTTCATTTTCACTTATTTCAACAAAAAGTTTGAGATTCAAAGGACCTTGGTAATCATCTATAAATTGTCTAAACTTAAAAGCAAAATAACTATTTACAGAAATGATTACTCTATCTGGAGAAATGCTTTCTAAAGATTTTAGAACATGACTAAGCATAGGTTTGCCAGCTAAATCAAGAAGCTGCTTAGGTGTGTTTTTGGTAAGAGGCAACATGCGTTTAGCAAAGCCACCTGCCAAAACGATTGAATCCATTAAAGATTTATTTTTCCACCAGACATTAATTGCTGTAAAGCGTCATCTGCTGCAGTATCTAATTTCTTTTCATCATACAATTCTTTCTTGATGTTCTTTCGATGATCCTTAACGACTTTCCAACGTGCTTGACGTTCCTCACTAGCTGTCTTTCTATGAGTTTTCAAAGTTTCAAGCATTTCCATAGCTTTGGCATGCTGATTGTCTGCCTTCTTTCTATATTCAACAAATTCTTTATGTTTTTTATCTGCTTCAGTGGACAAATGTGAAGCTTCTTTCATTAAATTAGTAACTTTCTTGTACAATTTTTTATTCGACTTGGCGAATTTTATAACTGAATTGTGCTGTTCATCTGCTTTTGAAAATTCTGCATCGATATCTTTGTCTAATTCAGAAACTTCTGCGTTTAGGTGTTCTTGAGTCAACAAAACTTCTTCTTGGTCATCTAAGCTTCTTCTCAAAATAGCTAATTTATCCATTAATTCTCTTTCTTTAGCTATAGGCATCTCTGTAGTTTCTCTTCTTTTTTTCTAAATTAAGAATCTCTGAATGAAGAGCTTGAACTGTATCCTTCATCGATTTTTCGCCTTTTTTACCCTTTCTTTTTTGCTGTTTGAGTTCAATTAATTTCTTAGCTTTTTCTTGTGCACTGTTACGGGCATTCTGGTGTTTAGTTTTGGTTGTAGTATTAGATTTCATCTCATCACGATACTTCATTATCTCTTCCATAACTTTGTTTCTTTGATCGTGTAATGAATTACGCTCATCCCTCACTGCGCGAGCCTCGTCATTCAATGAATTGCGTTTAACAATGCAATTCTGAAAACGCTCTTCTGCCAATTTAATTTCGGATTTCGGCTTTTTCTGAGTTCTGTTTTTCTTTTGACTCATTTCTGATACTCCAATACTAATTCCTATTATTGGAATGAGTCACGTTTAGGCTGAAGATATAAAGCTGACGATTATATCCTCAATAAGCAAAAGGGTTGAGAATAGAATATATTGACTCATCAACAGGACCAACTTCAAGCTGCATTTCTTCGCCTGTGAAGTTCTCTACAACTTCCATGTATCTAGCTGCAGCCTCTACACGTATTTCATCTGTTAATTTAGGAGGTTTACCGTCGCCTGTGAATCCTTGATCTGCAAGCCAAGTTCTAACATATTCTTTGTCTAATTTTCTTGGCTCTTCCTTCTTCTCAAAGCGTTTTTCATAATCTTCAGAAATCCAATATCGACTTGAATCTGGTGTATTGACCTCATCCATAAGCATGATTTTACCATTAGATATTCCAAATTCATATTTAGTGTCTACAAAAATCAACCCGTGATCTGCAGCTCTGGAAACGCCTCTTTCATACAATCTCATTGATATACGGGCCAATTCCTTGTAAAGTCCAGGGTCAATAACGCCTCTTTTGTAAAGCTCTGACGGGGCTACTGATTCATCATGTTCGCCTTTAGCTGCCTTTGTTGAAGGTGTGATAATGGGTTCTGGAAGTTTTTCATTTTTCCGCATCCCATCTGGTAATTCATTCCCACAAAAATTTCTGTCTCCTCTTTCATATGCAGTCCAAGCTGAAGTTGAAGTAACGCCAGTAATGTATCCTCTAACAACCATTTCAACTTGAATCGGATCGCATCTTCTTACAGTCCAAACGTTAGGATGAGGACGTCTAATTACATGATTAGCAACAATATCTGCTGTTTCACCAAACCACCAATCTGCTAATTCAACTAGTGATTGGCCTTTGAATGGAACTGTACCTAAAACTCTATCAAAAGCCGAAATTCTATCTGTTGTTACCATTGTTATGGTATCTTCATTAATGTAATTATCTCGAACTTTTCCTCGATAAAGTTCACCTTGATCATCAAAATTAGTCTCTTCTAGAGGGTATTGTAATTGCTGTTTTATCAAGTCGCGGTCCATGTGTAATATCCTCACTACGGAAGGGACTAAAATAACCACTCCCATATCATCTCGCCCCTATGCTAAGCAAAACCCTAAAAACTGCAGCTGGAAAATTCTTGGACCCTTTAGGAAAAGGACTTGGAAAAATAGGGATTAAACCAAATCATATCACCATAATGGGTCTTATTTTGACATTTTATGCCGCATGGTTACTCTATGAACAAAACATTTTCAGTGCTTTTACAATTGGCTTGATTGCTTGCTTGTTTGATGGAGCAGACGGCTTAGTTGCTAGAGCAACAAAAACAACATCCATACGAGGTGGTTATCTGGATGCTACTTTAGATCGCTATGCTGATTGTATAGCCTTTAGTGCCTTGATTTTATGTGATTGGGTAAATCCTTTACCAATTGAACCTTTGGAATTCATATCGGGACAAATGTGGGCAATGGCTGCTATGGTTGGAGCATTTCAAACCTCATATTGTCGTGCTGCTGCAGAAAGATTAGGAGTCACACAAGAAGGAGTTGGTTTAATTGAAAGGCCTGAAAGATGGTTCATACTCGGAATGGGAGTTTTAATTGGAGAAATAATGGGAGATATAGAAACAATAATCACCATAGTTGTTGCTATTTTAGCAGTTTTAGGTAATTTAACTGCTGTACAAAGAATGTACCATTTTTGGAATGAGGCAAAGGATGAATGAAACTAAAGATTGGGGCAAAGTGGCTTTTGTATCCTTTTTCTTTCTAGGAAAAGCACCAGTGGCTCCGGGAACATTTGGATCTTTTGGCGCCCTTGTTCTAGCATATTTTGCCATTGAAAATATTGAATCGTTTGTAGGTTACTTACTACTTCTCTTAGCTGCAACAATGTACTATATTGGTGTACAAATTGCACCTTGGTGTGAAGAAAAATATGGCAAGGATCCTGGAATCTACGTAATTGATGAAGTAATTGGATATCTAATCCCTATAGGATTATTGGTAATTTTTGAAATAGATATAACCACCAAAATATGGATTTTATCATTTATAGCATTTAGAATATTTGATGTTCTGAAAATATGGCCTGCAAAAGATTTAGAAGAAATGGAGGGTGGGCATGGCATAATCCTAGACGATGTTGCAGCTGGATTTCAAACCCTGATTTTGATTTTACTACTATCTCAGTTCCATATAATTTAGCCGTTTAATTTTTATCCCGCTTTCAATCTGTAATATTAGAGTTTTATGTCCACTGAAATTGAAATAAGAATCGGTCTGAAAATAGGAATGGCTGACCCTGAAGGTGCTAATGTCCAAAAAGCGTTGAGTCTTCTTGGTTTTGAAAACGTAAATGCTGTGAAATCTGCTAAGTGTTATCGAGTTGAAATTGCAGGTAATCAGGAAGCGGCACTAGCTGAGGCTGAAAAAATGTGCCAGAGATTACTAGCCAATCCAGTAGTTCATGATTATTCAATTACGGTGGCTGATTAATGCTAGAACCTGTTCCTGATGCTAAAAATGTGTTTTATGTTAATTTAGATGGAGATTTGTCAAAGATAGCTAATGACTTGGGATTAGGGTTACTTCCTGATGAAATGGAAAAAGTAAAGCAATATTTTGGGAAGGAGAACAGAAAGCCTACTGATGTTGAACTTCAAGCAATCGACCAGGCTTGGTCTGAACATTGCTGCTACAAGTCCTCAAAACCTGTTTTGGAAGAAACTGTATTTGGACTGGAATCTAGTAAGAAAGTAATCGCGAGAGAAGATGCAGGGATAATGGAATTTGATGATAAACATTACTATGCAGTTGGTTTAGAATCACATAATCATCCTTCCGCACTAGATCCGTATGGTGGTTCAGCTACAGGAATTGGTGGAATTCTGAGAGATGTTGTGTGTATGGGTGCTCAGCCAATTGCACTAGTTGATCCTTTATTTTTTGGAGAACTAGATACACCACGTGAAAGTTTAGCCGACGGTGTAAAACATCCTAGATATTTGATGGGAGGTGTCGTAGCAGGAATACGTGATTATGGAAATCGTGTGGGGATTCCTACTGTTGCAGGACAAGTTGCTTTTCATCCTAAATATACCGGTAATCCTCTTGTAAATGTTGGCTGTATTGGTATAGTTGAAAAAGAATTAATGATTCACAGTAAAGCTGGTGATGTTGGTGATATCTATATTTTGGCTGGTGGGCGAACTGGTAGAGATGGGATTCATGGTGTAACATTTGCTTCAAGAGATTTAGATGCAGGATCTGAAGATGACATTGGAGCGGTACAATTAGGAGATCCGATAACCAAAGAACCTCTAATGCATCTATGCTTAGAATTGAATGAAATGAATCTCTTAACTGGAATGAAGGATTTAGGTGGCGGGGGGTTATCCTGTGTAGTTGGTGAACTTGCATTAGATGGAGGATTTGGTGCTAAAGTTGATTTAGAAAAAGTCCATCTAAAAGTTGAAAATATGCCACCATGGGAAATTTGGGTTTCTGAATCTCAAGAAAGGATGATGTTTACAGTTACACCTGAAAATGTAGAAAAAGTACTTGAGAGATGTAAAGCTTGGGACGTTGAGGCTGTTACCATTGGAAAAGTAATTGCAGAAAAGAGAAACATTGTAAATTATAACGGTGTTGAAATTTTGAATTTAGATTTAGAATTCACAACAGGTGGTCCTGTTTACAAAAGACCTTACAATTTACCTGAATATGATGTTGGTGAAGCTGCAAAATTACCGAATTATCCAAAAAATATGAAACAACAAATTATTGATATTATCAGTCAACCAGAAGTTGCATCGAAAGACTGGGTAATTAGACAATATGATCATGAAGTTAGGGGAAAAACTGTTTTGAAGCCAATACAAGGCCCAATTGGCAAAGAAGTTCCTGGAGATTCTTCCGTCATAAAGCCTGTAGATGATTCATGGAAAGGCTTGGCACTAACTTCTGACATAAATCCATATCTCATGGAAGCAAATCCTTACCATGGTACAATGAGTGCTGTAGAAGAAGTATGTAGGAATTTAGCTTCTGTAGGTGCTAGAATTGATTCATTGGCCGATTGTTTATGCTTTGGGAATCCACAAAGGCCAGATATAATGGGGCAATTCAAAGCAAGTTGTGAGGCACTTAGAGATGCTGCAACTTCTATAGATGTTCCTTATGTCTCTGGGAATGTAAGTCTCTACAATGAAACTGCAGATGGAGCTATTCCTCCAACCCCTGTGTTAATGGGTATTGGATTAGTAGAAGACATTAGAAAATGCGTGACTAGTGATATGAAAGATGAAGGAACTATTTGGCTTGTTGGTAAAACTAAAGAGGAAATGGGAGCTAGTTTGTACTATAGAACTCTAGGATTAGAATGTAAGAACGTTCCAACTACTGATTTTAATTCATTCATACCTAGAATGGAGCAATTAATTCAAGCAATAGAGAATAATGAGGTAAGGGCCTGTCATGATATATCAAATGGAGGACTAGTTCTATCAATTATCGAAATGTGTATGGGGGGAACCGGTGCCGAAATCAATCTTGATAGTGATTTGAGGAGCGATATTGAATTATTCAGTGAATCGAATGGGAGATGGATTGTACAAGTTGCTCCGGGATTTGAAAATGATTTTGAAAAGAGATTTGACTTTGCTAGGAAAATTGGAGATGTTAATGAAAAAATAATATTCAAAATTAATGACGAGAAAATAGCAGAATTAACAATTGAAGAAGTCAGAGAGAAATGGACAAGACCTATTTGGGATAGATTGGCTTAAGCTTTTATTGAGCTTCTAAATATTTAGAATACATGGCTACAGATGCTACTGCAAATATGACTACAAATGCTACTGCCGAATATGTTGCTGATACAGGTTCAATAGAAGCGATTTTAATTCTCCTTGTTTTCCTTATAGCTTTTGCCTTAATTCTAGGTGAAGTTGTTGATCGTGTACTGGCTGCATGGGGCGGTGCCGTAGGAATGCTCCTAGTTGGAACATATTTTAATTCTCTTACTTGGTGTACAGGAGGTGGACACGGAGGAGAAGGGGCAGTTTGCCAAAATAACTTGTTCGAAGCTATTGATTTCAACGTTATAGGACTACTACTCGGAATGATGATTTTTGCAGGAATGCTTGAAATTAGTGGTTTCTTTGAGTTTGTAGCGATTAAAGCAACAAAACTTTCTGGTGGGGATCCATGGAAACTGGTGTTTTACCTAGGAACTTTCACTACAGTCATTTCTGTATTTATTGACAATGTAACTGCTTTGATTTTAATCGCTCCAGTTACACTGAAGATTTGCTCAAAGATTAAAATAAATCCTATTCCACCACTTATTGCTCTAGCTATTTTCTCAAACACTGGAGGTGTTGCAACATTAGTAGGAGATCCTCCTAATGTACTGATTGCATCATATGCAAGTGCACTAAAATTAGGATTCGGTTTTATGAGTTTTATTTACCATCTGACTCCCTTAGCTATAGTTGCATGGGGTGCCACACTCTGGTATATGCACTATCACTTCAAAAACTGGAGAAAAGTTAAACCTCAAAATGTAGAAGAAGTAATTAATGAGGATGAATGGGATGCTGTAAAAAATGATACTTTGATGTACAGAACTTTAGGAGCATTAGCTGTAACTGTTGTAATGTTTGCTGCAGTTGAACTTTTACATTTAGATTTAGAAATTTCTGCCGTATCTCTAGGAGGGGCTGGTATCGCTATGTCTATCAGCATGCTAGGTGTTCCGGAGAAAAAACGCATGGATATACACGAAGTAATACACAAAGTTGAATGGGGTGCTCTATTGTTTTTTGCGGGATTATTTGTAATGGTAGGAGGATTAGAAGCCATGGGTTATCTTGAAGCTGTAGCTAATTGGATTTTCGATAATTTTGGCCCTGATGCTGTAAGTAATGATGATGGAACAATATCCTATGTATGGAAAAACTCAAGAGACGAAGTAGTGTTAGTTATTGTTCTCATTTGGGTTTCGGCTATTGCATCTGCTATTGTCGATAATATTCCTTTTTGTGCAGCTATGTTACCTGTAATCCAAGAAATAGGAAAATTGAGTGAAGATCCAATTACTAGTATAGCTACAGTAGAAATCATTCCTCTATATTGGGCTTTAGCTATTGGCTGTGGTTTTGGAGGAAATGCTACGCCTATTGGTTCTAGTGCAAACGTTATGACTATTGCAATTAGTGAAAGAGGAGGACACAAAATTTCAACCAAAGAATGGCTAGGTGTTGGTGTTCCTGTAATGATAATAACTTGTACTATTGGATCTATAGTAGTAGCTCTCTTCTACGAGTGGTTTACATGGGCCTAATGCAAGTAATTCTTACCACAATCTAAGCATTCGGCTTCAGGTGTCAAACTAGTATTGCAATCAGGACATTTTTGAATTTCCCAGAACGTTTCCACCCAAGCATTGACTAATTCAGGTTCATCAGATTCTTCAATCATCTGCAATTCATGTGCACCTATCTTAGTCTTTTCAAACACTTTAAATAATTGTGAGCTATCAAAGTCTATACTAGATTCATTATCGTCCGTTTTCTTTGAATAATAAGGCGCTAAGAAGACTCCTGCAATAAATGAAGCCATATGCGTTCCGTGACCAATTCCATCAATTGTTCCTAAAGCAACATACAAAGTTTCCATAGCTACAAAGACTAGGGTTGATAGGAAAACTGGAACTCTATGCATGAATATAGGACCTAAGAGCATTGGAATCTCCAACCTAGGGTAAAGTAGGACAAAGGCACCCATGATGCCAAAAACGGCCCCAGAAGCTCCAATATGGATTGTATCTACTCCATCTCCATTCGATAATGATATTGAACCTGTAAGTAAAGAACCAAAAAAACCACTAATCAGATAAATTCTTAGAAATGATTTTGATCCTATTCTATCTTCAAAAGGTACACCTAATAGAATTAGAATTAGCATATTCATCAGTACATGCATAGGATAACCATGCATAAACATTGAACTAATCAAAGTCAGTAATTCAAGGCCTGGTGATTGAAGAAACACTGGCTGAAACCCCAATTCATTAAGAGACTGAATTGCAATATCTCTTCGTAACAGAACCATTATCCACCATGCCGCAAAAACTGCGAAGTTGATGAAAACCAACGATTGCGATACCATAAACCCATTTCTTCTACAGTAATAGGTTACCATAACTCCAATAAGAATTAGAATCAAGGTCCCAATTGAAGACACTGGTTCAGACATATTGCTAACTGGTCACTTCTCGAATTAAAGCTGACGCTGAAATATACATGATCGGATAGGAGAAGGCTTAGCCTTCTCCCTCCTTCATTGACTTATTTCGTCTATTCTTCTTCTCTGCGAAGAGAAGCGCCAATAGATGCGACTAAGGCTGCTACGGATAGACCGATGATTCCAACTGCGAAAGATGGTGTAGATGACTTGTTCTTGACAACTGTAATAGTGCCAACTGCATCATTATCATCTTTCTGGTTTAGATATTCATCTTGTGTCTTAACTCCATCCTTGATATCTTGCTCTTCTGCATCTGGGTTAATCATTGCATACATTTCGACAGTTTCAAATTCTTGAACTGTTGTTCCAGGGATGTATGTTTCTTCCCATGTTGCTGTTGCATAATACCAAGTCTGATAGACTCCATCATTTTCCAAAACAGGCTTAGGTGCCATTAGTGGTACGGTTGTTGAAGCTACTCTAGACATACGCTTGACTCCATCAGGAGTAGAGTATGCATCACCAGTAGAGTCCATGACATAGAAAACAACCAACACATCAGATGCGTAGTTACCTTCATTCCATGCTTTAACAGTGATTGCTAAAGAGTCTCCTTCGATTACACCTGCACGATTAAAGCTCATTTCACCAAGCACAAATTGTGATGGTTTAATGAACAATGTTGCTGCAACTGGTTCTCTTAGAGCTTCATCAGTTCCTACATCGTAGCCATTGACTATGACATCGAACTTGCGGTTACCTGCTGGTTCTCCGCTATCTTGATCATAGTCTGGAGCTCCGAAACGAACTGTAATCGTTGCTTCATCATCTGGTGACATCTCCATCTCGTAGGTCCAGGTTCCATCTTCGTTCTGAGTTGCAGTAATATCTTCGAAAGCATTACCGTTCATCATAACGTTGACTGAAATATCGAAGGCTGCACCATCATAGGATTTACCTTGTGCTTCCAATTCTGGAGTCATACGGAATGTGTTGTCCAATGTACCTATATTCTTAGCGAAGTAGTCTATTTCGACTGCTAAGCTTGGGAATATATCATAGGTTAACTGACCTACATCATCCTTAGTCAAGAAGAAACCAGTGTCTAGAGTTCTAATAACTTGAACGCCACCAATGTGGGCAGTTCCTTCAACTCCTCTTGCACGGAAGACAAACGAGTAAGCGTTGTCATCTGCAGGATCGTAGCTGAGACTGCTGTATCCAAGCTTCTTCGAATCTAATGACATATAGTATGGGTTCCAACCATCTGAGTCACCGGATAACGAGTCACCGACTTCCTCATGGTCTGAACCATCCATTATCTCAAATCCGTTAGCTCCCCATAGACCAAGCGTATCTGCATCGTCTAATGAAGCTCCTTTCTTCTGAGCATATATGCTGATATCACTGTCTTCAGACATGTCGAAATTAGCCCAGAATACTAGATAAGCTTCTGAGGACCAAACTGGGATGTAGTTCGTTCTGACTTGTTCATCTGCAGATTGTGAAGATGATACATGTACTGAACCTTCCATCATTGGATGATACTTACAGTAATATTCGTACAGACCGACTTCATTGAAGGTCAAAGACCAGCTTTCACCAGGTCCAATATCGAAAGAATCGAATTGCGCATTCTTGTCCGTTACTGTGTGTGTTATAGTATCTGCATTGGTCCAGGTTACAGTTGTTCCGACTTGAACTTCTGGTGCCGCTGGATCAAATCCAGATGCTTGACCACCAATACTTACTGCTAATGAATCAGTTGCAACTGAAGTTCTGTCCCAAGATACACCCATGGCTCCATCGCCAACGGCTGCTGGTTCATTGTCAGTTGCTGCCCAGTTCTCTCCACCAGTCAATAGTGGTGAGCCCATATCAGCACTCTTACCTACAATCAACATGTGGCTTGCATCATTGTTAGCCATGAACAAGTCACTCAAGGTATTACCATCTGCATCTGCGACCTTAACACCTGCTGTGTATAGACCTGGTGCAGTCATTCCTGGGAAGTTGAACGAAATTACATCTGTTGCTTCACCAGCGAAGGTATTGCCTGCGGCATCGTAGTAAGCCATTGCTAAAGTTCCAAGGGAACTAGAAGATGACCAAAGTTCGTTACCACTCATATCATTCACGTATGCGTACGCGTAGGCTGAGCTAACTGAACCGGATGGTCCAAGATCGCCCATACCTTGATTCTTGAATGAGGTAGAGATAGTACTAGATTCTCCAACTTCCAATGTGTAAGGGGCTGATTCAGAAGTCATAGCAAGGTCGAAACCAAGACCGTAAACTCCTACATCATCAATTTCCCAGAATGTTGGATTATTGAAGAAAGTTCCACCCAAACGGAATCTAATCTGAAGTTTATCCATTCCTTCACCTGTGTAGGCATCAAGTCTACACTGTGTTTCTGACCATCCATCAGATCCCATAACGAAACCAGATTGGCCTCTCAATGGATTACCGTAGTATGCATAGTTGTAGATAGTTCCACCATAGCCCAAACCAGAAGTTGGATTTAATCCCGTCCATGTTTCTCCTGCATCTGTACTGATTTCAACTCTACCACCATCATAGTAATAGTTAGCCCATGAATACTCAAATCCATGCATTGCAAACTTGTGATTAAACACTAACTTAGCTGATGTTGCTGTTGAAAGATCGAAAACTGGTGAAACTAAACTTGTGTCATCACCATTGTACGAACTACCATATGCATCAAGGCCACTCCACCATACTGGTGCTGAATTTGCTCCAGTTGTGGATGATGGTTGCCATTGGAAACTATCCTTAGGTCCACCATCAACGGAAGCATGCCAACCACTGTCATACCATCTGTCGTTGTTGTCATCATTCTTCTTGGTTAGTGCTTCCTCATCTGCAGTGGTTCCTACTACTGTAAACATAGTTTCTCTTGCAAGAGAAACACTGTTGTCTCCAGCGAAGTCGTCACCATCTGATGGGTTGTCACCAATCCATGCATCGAATACTACTTTGTATTCTCCTGGAACTTGGAAGTAATAATCTGTTCCAACAACTTGAGCCTCACCACTGGCGAAAGCACCACCGGCGCCACTACCAGAGATATCCCATGTTTCTTCGTAAGCAACGGATTCCATTCCAGTTCCTGTGAATGCCAATGAATCAATGTGCCAGTGCTCTCCGTCACCAGGCCATTGGTATCTGTACATTCCTACAACGAATTTCAATCTTACATCTTCCATGTCAACATATGCTGACATATCGAATTCTGTTGATATGTATTCATCTTCGTCATCACTTGCAGCACCAGATCCTGGACATGAACTACAGTGTACGAAACCTGCTTGTCCATACAATGGATTACCATATGGCGCGTAGTTGTACATAGTTCCTGGATATCCGCCACTAGGTACGAATGTTGTCCATGTTGAACCGCCATCTACTGATATCTGAGCTTGACCTCCATTATAGGAAGTATAACCTGCATAGTAGTCAAAGTTGTATCTGTGCTTCATTGTTAGCTTTAGATCGCTAGATGCACCGGAGAAATCAAGTGCTGGTGTTGTTACACTTACACTACCTGCTCCATAATACATTTGGAATTCACTACCATCAGATCCCCAAGAGTTGGTTTCATCTCCATCACCTTCATCGGTGTTGAGAACAAATCCTGCGTCTCCGCCATAGTAATACCAGTTACTACATGTGCTGTAAGTTGTGTTACAGTCATCGCTGGTTGACCAACCTGCTGTAGTTGCTGCTGCTTCATTTGCGTAGCCTTCCAAGTCATCAGATGCTTCGTAGGTTTCAAGACCCATAGGTCCTAACTGCATCCTTACGGTTGCTGCACCTGCGGTTTGATCATTGATACCTGCATTGATTACAGTAGCTTCTACAGGGATTGTTGAATCGACACCCAATGGATCAGGTAATTCGAAACCAGTCAATCCTACGTTATCATTGTAGACTAAACCTGTAACTGCTATGTCATCGAAACGGAAGAAAGATTCGAAGTAAGTTGGACCAGTTGATAATGTAGACCAACCAGTTACTACTCTTACTCTAACGTCATTGTTTCCACAGTATTCTGTCAAATCAAATGTGGCTTTTACCCATCCCTGAGGATCAGGTGAGTAGGTAAATCCAGTTGATGATCCATAGTATGCATATCCTTTGAGACCACGTAGTGGGTTAGAGTAGTATGCATAGTTGTAAATCGTGTAATACTGTTTTGCGTCATCTGCATTAGGTTCTATCATATTCCATGTTTCACCACCATCATCTGATGCTTGAACTTGATATCCATCATACGTGTAATACGCGTAATAAGATATGAACATCTGTAATTCTGCCTCGACAGGTAATGTCAAGTCTAGATTTGGTGTTGCTATGTAATTATCTGCTGGAATTGTATTCGAACGTCGATAACCACTGTCCATAGAGTATGAACCGGCATTAGAATCACGGTCGCGGACTTCCCAACTATCTCCTGAACCGTATTTGACTTTGCCTTGTTCCCAATTACTACCATCACCATCTTCGAAGTCATCTGCAAAAATTACGTACTTGACTTCTCTGAACTGAACATCTCTATTGTTAGACATATCTTGATCTCCGCCATTATCGGCTATGTTGATCATGATAGCGAGTTTGTCACCAACAGAAAGGCCTTCTGTAGATGGCCTGAACGTATCTACTGTAAAGAAATCTACAGATGCTTGTTCTTTAAATCCTAAAGAAGCAATAACTTGTGTTTCTTCAGCAAATGTTTCATCGGCTTCTTTGACTGTGATTTCTACATCATCTAATCTGAAGTATGAATCATAGTAGTATGTGTTATCATACTGGTTGAAACCAACTACCCAACGGAATCTTACATCACTGTAACCAGTGTAAGAATCCAAGACTAATTCTTGGGTCTTCCATGGGGCTGTGTTAGTGTTGTATGTGTATGCGTTATTGGTGTTGTAGTAAGTCCATGTATCTATTGAAGTTGACACTGGATTTCCATAAACTGAGAATACAGTTCCATAATATCCTCCATTGATGAAATTATCTTGAGATACATAATCCCAATTATTTCCTCCATCAACAGATGACTCAAGATATGCACCTTCGTATCTGTAATACATCTGCCATGAAACTTTGAATTTCATGCTCATTCCTATTGCATCTGAAGTATCATATGCTGGAGTGCTCAAGTATGACCAACTGGCTGGATTTGGTCCCAAGGTTGTGTCGGCAGTGCCACTGTAGCCACCATCGTTTTCATGTATCCAAATCTTGTCATCCCAGTTGTAGAAACTGTAGTAATTATACTGATAATTACTTGATACGTAAATATCTCCGTCATCAGTAATTGCTATAGATCCTTTGTATCCACTAGTTCCGTAGGAACTCCACAATGTACTTGCTCCTGAAGTTGAACCAGTTGCATACTTCTTCATTCCTCCATAGTAGGAAGAGTAGTAGTATCCAGTTGTGTAAACATAGTCATCATGAACTTCTACTGAATTGTGGTATCTAGCGTATGTGTAAATTTGCTTGTAATCACTCGAAGAGTAATCGCCATCGCTATCTCTTTCATACTGTCTTACACGACCATAGAAATCACGATATCCTACGTAGATATCTCCTGTGCTCTCATCTGCGTCGATACCGTGTGCGTAGTAATATGAAGGTACTGAAGCTGAATATGCGAAGTTGCCTTCAAGTGACATATCAGATGCGTCCAAAATTATTACTTTACGGTATGAAGAACTAGATGAAGTTTGTAGCGCAAAGAGTTCCCCATTGTAATGTGTTAATGAAGTTCCATATTTTACATTAGAGGTATTACATGTTGGAGTTGCAGTGGTATCTGAAATTAACCACTTACAAACCTTGGTCATAGATGAATATGTACCAGAGGTTCTAGCCAGAGTATAGTAATAAGTTCCATCATCTGTAACATCTATTACATCGTTAAGATATGAATAACTTGCTGCTATTACTGTAGTTACACTGTTAGTAGCTGTGTCTAATTTCAATACACTGTCTGATCCTTTGTCAGCAATCAAAATGTTTGTTCCATCATAATGTATTCCTTGCTGATCCGAAAACATACCACCTAGAGTTGCTGATTTACGGCCTGAAGACCATGAACCATCATCTGATCCTTCATCACCGTAATTGTGATTTCCTTTACCATCATTCAATGAATTAGTCCATGCATTAACGCCCTGGATACTTCCTGAAGTAAATCCGCCGTCATCATCATCAAAATCATACGTATTTACAGCTTCCTTAACTGAGAAAACCTTTGCTGTTACATCGATATTCTCTTCTGGAACTGGAGTACAAGATCCTGCAGTGTCACAATTTACACCGTAGTTGCTGACTGTTGCTCCAAGGACATTGTCATCTGCTAATGACATTGGGTCTGGAACCACTGTTGATTTTAATCTTAAATCATTTCTTGCAGGTGGTGGTGGTGAGAATAATACAGAAGATTCATCTGCAACTGATGCTGGTGATCTTCGGTATACATATTCTAAACCAGTTAATTCACCGCCTGGTTTACCTTGAATACCTGAAGTCAAGTATTCGTTATCACTAGAGTAACCACCTTGGGCATCCTCGTAGTTAATTGTAATTTGATTGGAACCTTCATGTAGAATAATCTGCCAAGTCAAAGCATTAGCTGCAGCTGTACCAGGACATTGGTAAACTGAAGGATACCATGCTCCTTGATCTTCATACTGAACAACTAATTTTCTGTTTGGTGCTGTACCTACTGTAGCGTAGTAAACACCTGCATCAGAATTGCTTGCTCTACAGAAACCGCCATCAAACCATCCACCAAAAACTGCAACATTCAATGCTGCGTATGGTATACGGTATGGGGTCCAATAATAAGAATAACCTGACGAACCTAGATTGATGTATCCATTATCTCCGCCGTTACCCCACGTACTGTATTCAGTCTCGTAGAATTCGAATGTAAAACCGATATCTGTTTCTGATTGTCCAGCATCTGTACTACTCGAAATTAAAAGAGTTGCATCAGGATGCCCTACCAGTTCAATCCATTCATCGTCGAAGACAGGGCCATCTGATTCGGCACTATCCTTGAACGTATAACCGAAAGAATCGCTTCCGGTTCTTGCCGATGCCTCTGGAGCGAACAGCACTAATGTGCTTGCCACCATAGACACGACGACTACAATCGCCATAAGCTTTGCAGCCCAATTTTTCTTGCTTACATTATGAGTTTTTTGCATATGTACACACCTTGGTTGAGTCCTTGTATCAACGGGCGTTAGCCCATTGAAGGGTACCTACCATGACGCCATTATAATATAAAGGTTAGCATTCAAAATTAGATGAAACTTCTTTTAAGACCGAATCCATGGACATAGAGTGAATATTGGACTTCTAGCACTTCAAGGCGCAGTATCTGAGCATAAAATAACTATGCGTGAATTGGGAATAGATGTGATTAATGTACGGGAAGCAAAAGATTTGAATAATTTAGATGGATTAATAATGCCTGGAGGTGAATCAACTACTCTAAGAAAATTGTTAAAAAATGCAAATATGTGGGATTCAATAAAAAAATCTAATATACCTATTATGGGAACTTGTGCTGGAGCTATATTGCTAGGAAAATGTGATGATGAAACATTCGGAAAGATGGATGTTGTAATTGATCGGAATTACTATGGCAGACAAAAAGATTCATTCGAATCTAAGATAACTGTAGATAGTGATAAAGAATTCAATGGAATTTTCATAAGGGCTCCTGCTATTGTATCAATTGGAGAAAATGTTGTCTCCATAGCGCAGGATGGGAAAAATATAGTGGGATGTACTGAATCTAAACATATGGCGTTGACCTTCCATCCTGAATTAACAAACGATTCTAGATTTCATAAACTTTGGCTGGAGAACTTGAAATGAAGGATCCAAAGGGAAGAACTAATATTGGTTTTGAAAAACACATATTTGTTTGTGAAAATTCTAGAGAAGATGGACATCCTAGGGGTTGCTGTAAAGGAAAAGGCGGTTGCGAGATCCGTATGTTATTCAAAAAAGAAATTCAAAAGCAAAAATTAGTAGGAAAAGTGCGTGCAAATGGTGCAGGATGTCTGGATTTTTGTGAACAAGGACCAACTGTGGTGGTGTATCCTGAAGGTGTATGGTACAAAATTGAAAATCCTGAAAAGGATGTTGAAGATATTGTAAAATTGCATTGCAAAAAAGGGCAAATCGTTGAAAGGTGTAAAATTCAACTTGAATGAAAAATGGTGCGGGGGGAGGGATTCGAACCCACGTACCACTAAGGATCGGATTTTGAGTCCGACGCAATTGGCCAGACTATGCGACCCCCGCACTTCATTTCCACGAACATAGTGCTATTTTAGGATTATTTGAAACGTTCTTGGGATTGCCAGATTGCTCCCATTAAATGGCGTATTATTCTAGCTGCAAGTGCAGAAGTATTACCATTATCATACGCTGGACAAGTCTCTACACAATCAAAAGCAACTATTCTATCTGCGAAAAAATTAATCGTTTGTAATACTTCATAAGGTGTCATACCAAAAGGTTCTGGAGTGCCTACACCTGGTGCAAAAGCAGGGTCTATTGCATCCATATCCAAACTTAAGTAAACTGGACCGTCCATTTCATCAATTATATCTGTTAAATATTCTCTTAATTCTGTCCATCCTGATTCTATAAATTTTAATCCTACTGTTCTAGCTTCTGATATCTCAGATTGCGAAACTGAACGGATTCCCACTGGACGGACTTTATCCAATCCTACAATATCTGTAAGACGTCTAGTGACTGTTGCATGTGAATTCTCATTTCCCTCATATTCCTTCCTAAAATCCAAATGTGCATCGAGAATGACAACACCTAAATTTGGATATTTAGATTGAACGGCGCGTACAGCTGCAGGAGTCATGGAATGCTCGCCCCCTATTCCAATTGGAAACTTATTTGCGCTTACGATTTTAGAAACTAATTCTTCCAATTCAGATTCATTCTTTTCTTGATTATCTGTAATTTCCAAATTTCCCCAATCATTAGCTGAAACATCACATAAATCAATACCTAATTCCATCAAATATGTTTCAAAATTATAACTGTGCTTACGTATTTCGTCTGGAGCTTCAGACGTTCCTTTCCTAAAACAAGCAGTACCATCAAATGGATAACCATAAAATACAAATTTAGCATCATTGAAAGATGCTTCTGCGTCTGCAAAGAATTCTGTCACGTTAGTCTGTTACCAAAACTCTACCCATAGCAGAGAGGTAAACGATTTCATTTCCAGGTTCCATGTCCCCATGGAATTTATCTGGAATATCTGCTAATGGTACATTGAACGTGTTGTAATCCTCTAAATCCATCATCTGAATCTCGGAACCTAAGTTAGAAAGAATCTGAGCTTTAC
>CACALG010000012.1 GCA_902533295.1 uncultured marine group III euryarchaeote
AGATTCCAGTAGCGTATCATTCTTTGATGATTTTGAAAGATTGGGGCATAAATGGGTGGATGCTAGAGATTGGGTACATGAAGGTTCAGCAACTTCAGATGGTAAAAGAGATGTTGATATCGTCATAATTGAAGGAACTAGTTCTGATGTGTTGATTAACAGAACAATAAACAAAGAGATGAAGGTTGAGCTGAATTTGGATGAATCAAGTGGTTCTGTTTATGATACAGTATATCCGGCATGGTGGTACACTACTGGTGTATCATACAATGCCTCTGGTAAATTTAGTAGGGCTATTACTTTTGATGGTTCTAATGATTATATTTACAGTTACGTTGATTATATCACAGCTCCACACTACAGATATAAAGAAATTACTATATCTTTGTGGGTAAATCTACACACGTTGCCAACGGGTAGCAACCTCGAAGCATTTATTTCTCCAAGATATGATGGAGACTTCTCTCTGGCAGTTAACAGTGACGGTAATCCCGTTTTCGGAGGATATTTTTACAGCCCTAGTGGAGAACAGTGGGCAGTTGGAACAACTGAGATGAAACCACATATTTGGTACCATCTTGTTGGAACATTTAGCGAAGAAACGGACACTCTAAAGATTTATCTGAATGGAACTTTGGAGGGCACAGATGATACAGGAACTAGTGCATATATTAGGACAAGTAGTCCTAATTATCTAGGTAGAGATTACAGTGGTCGATACTTTGACGGAACGTTGGATCACGTTCAAATTTGGCAGGATGATTTTACAGCTAGTGAAGTTAGAGCAATACACGATAATCCAATTTCAGGACCACGTGTTTACTCAACCAAACATTATGGTGGATCTGATGGCAAAACAAATAGTGATGGTAAGTTAGATGACATTTTTGTAGTTACAAAAATCTACGATGGTTCTAGTTCAGGAGCAAATGTTGATACCTATATTGGGTTGCGATACGGCGATTGGACTCGTGAAATTTCAAAGATTACAATCAGTAATAACAAACTAGAAGCTTCAGTTTTAGATTTTAGAGTATACAACAGAAACAAAGGCAATTTCTATTATTCGATACAATCTGCAGTAGATGCAGCCAGTTCTACTAATACAATCGAGGTTTGGCCAGGAAAATATAAAGAGAATGTGGCTTTCAATACAAGACTCTCAATAATTGGTTCAGGACGTTCAAGAACAGTTATAGATGCTAGATATCAGGGTTCTGGATTTGCATTGAATTCGAATGCAGATTATTCTACTATCAAAAATCTGAGAATTAGTCATACAGAGAATAGTAGTAGTTGCTGTAGTTTTAGTTCAATGAGGGCAGGAATTGTTATTGGTAGTGCAACAGATATCACAATTGATAATGTTCATTTTTATGAAACATATAACGGATTAAGTGCCTACTTTCCTCATAGATTGAAAGTTACTAATTCTGACTTTGATAGAGGTACTCTTTCAAATTTTTATGCTGGCATCAGACTCAATTATGGTGATGATATTCAGATAAAAGACAATACTATTCAGAAATATTCTTATGGATTATACCTTGATTATATTCAGGGTGGTTTAAAGGTATCAGGAAATCATATACACAATTCGACAAATTATGGAATTTACACGTATAGATTACAATATGGTAGTGTATCAGAATATTATGAGTTTAAGAGCAATATTTTAGCAGATAACAATTATGGTATATATGGTTCAGGTTGTTGTAGTACAAGTTATAATCGTTATTTCCTTATTGAAGACAATACTTTTAGAAGTAGTTCCAATTACCAAATTTATACATATTACTATTCTTACGATTGGATTATAGAGAATAATACATTTGACGGTGATTCAGATTCTACATATGGCCTGTACATGCAGAGAAGTAATAATGCAAAATTAGGAAATAATACTTTTACAGATCACGGCACCAGAGACATGTATTTTCAATATTGTGGTACAGGTACTACCAATTTTATTAAATTATTTTATAATACATACAATTCAATTCAAACATCAAGTTGTTTAGCTAATATTTATCACAATCTCAATGTAAAAACAGTTGAAGAAGATAGTGATGCCTTTTCAGGTGTTGAAATTGAAATTAAGGATAGTTCAAACACTTATTATGAAACTCCACATTGGGGAGGTTCAGATGAGCTTACAGACGGCTCAGGTTTAATTTCTAATTCGATGATGATACGTTCAGGATATTATTCATCTAGTACATCTCTTACAGAGAATAACATCACCATAAATTTAGCATATGGAGTTAGAGCTAAATCTACTTGGGTTAAGTTTGATGAGGATACAACGAAATCTGTTACAGTACCTGATACCTTCAGGTTTGGTGTCGTAAAGAATACAAATACAAGTACTATCTATACTAGTTTTTCCTCTGCCATATCTGCAGCAAGTACTAATAATGTCCTGAATGTTTGGGCTTGGACATATAATGAGAATGTGGTAATCAATAAAGGAATTGCAATAATTGGTAATTCCACAGCAACCTCGAAGATTAATGGAGGTTCTGGTGATTATGCAATTGAAGTTAAATCTAATGGTGTTACAATAAAGAATTTGACATTGAATGGCGCTTCAGATAGTCTTCTTTATGCTGGAAATTACAATAGTCTGAGTGTAGAGAATGTTGTTATGACTTCTAGTTCTTCCAACTATGGAATATATTTTGATAGAACAAAAGAGTCAACTCTTACAAGCGTGACAGTTAATGATACAGATCGCAAATCAGTTTACATTACTGATGGGGATACTATTACTTTCAAAGACAGTTTTTTCATGAATGCTTCTTCATCACATGGATTTGAAATTTCAGATAGTGAAGATATAATTTTAGACAATGTCTTCATTTACAATTCTGGTTACAATGGTTCTTCATCCTATGGTCTATACATTACAGGTAGTGACAAAATTACAATTAAAAATTCAACCAAAGTTGGAGCAAGCAAGTCCTACGAGTTGTATGCCAATGAAGTATCCAGTCTAAAAATCTATAATTCAACATTTGTAGGTAAAAATTTAGCCTTAATTGAGGAATCAAACAATTTCTTGATAGAATATAGTAACTTTAAAGGCGATACAACCGGTGATTATGGCGTATATATCAAGAATACAGATAATGCAATGTTTAAGTTTAATACAATTAAAAATTCAGCGTCAAACAGTGGTTCAGATTATGGTTCAATATATCTTACAAGTTCTTCTTCCAATTCAATTTTTAATAATACAGTCACTAATTCCGGAAGATCGGGAATACATCTAAAATCTAGTTCTACAGATAACAAAATTTACGGCAATACTGTATCCGGAAGTAATTATCCAGGATTATATGTTCAATCATCAGATAGTGCTTTGATTCGAAATAATACATTCTCAAGTTCTACAGATTATGGAATTAAGGTATCTAGTTCAGATACTGTTGTAATAGACAATAATACCTTAAGTTCGAATACAAATTATGGAATATATGTATCTTCAGCCGATCAAATTGTGGTTAAATCTAACACAGTGTCTGATAATAATGCAGGAATATATATTTCAGGATCTGACGATTCAATAGTTTCATTGAATGAGATCGATGACCAGACAACTTATGGAGTTTATATTTCAGATTCTAAAAGATTGAAAATAAAGAAGAATACGATTAAGAACAGTCTGAGTGATGCTTTAGTTCTATCATCAAATTGTGATAATTCATTCATAGACAATAATACGATAAAGAATAATGGAGATAGTACATCAGGTCGTGCAGTAAGACTATACGAGGTTGATAATTCAGTATTGTATAATAATTCTATAGAATCAAATGATTATACAGGCTTAGTCCTCACAGCTTCTAGCAATAACAAGGTTATTCAAAATATTATTAAAGGAAATGGAAAATATGGTATCCAAGTAAGTAATGATCTTACTAAATCAGCTAATAACACAATCAAGAGCAATACAATAAATGATAATAATGATGAGGGAATATACAATGCAGGAATATATACTAAGATAATCAGCAATACGATAAAATACAATGAAAAAGATGGAATTCATATATTAGATGCAGGAGCAAGAGCAACAATACAACAGAATACAATAACTGATAATGAAGATTCTGCAATTCAAGTAATGGCTAATCATGTAACAATTACATTGAATACAATGGATGGAGACACATCTACAGCGGCAATTATTGTCAATACAGGCCGTTCAGTTATCATAACTAATAATACGGTAGAAGGCGGTTCCCAAGGACTTAAAATTCAAAATAGTACAAATGCATACATTTACAATAATACAGTTCAATCGAATTCAAACTATGGAATTTATCTATTATTAGGTTCGAATTCAGCAGAAATAAAATATAACACAGTTAAAGATAATGAAGATACTGGAATATACTTACTCAGTTCGAATTCAGGAGATGTTAAAGGCAATACTATTGAAGACAATAATGGATATGGTATTTCAGCACAGAATTCAAAACTTATTGATTTTGAAAGTAATACTGTAAAGGAAAATGATGGCGGTATAAAGTTTTCAAGTTGTGATTATTGTAATTTGACATCAGTTACGATTCTGGAAAATGGTGGTAGAGGAGTTTGGTTTGTCGATTCAGATAATAATTACATTAAGCACGTAAATTCGTCTAGTAATAGTGATAAGGATGTTTATTTGCAAGGTTCAGTAGATAATACAGCCTTCAATTTCACATTCTCTACAATATATGTAAACTCAACAGCTAAGTTAACAATCACTTCTAATTTAGAGATTGTTTTCCAGGATAGTGATGGAGATGGTTTCCAAGGTATTGATTTTGCCTTGTTAACTAAAGGAGTTAAGGTATATTCAACACCATTCTATGGAGGTTCAGATGCAGTTTCAGACTCTAATGGTGAAGCTGGTGCGACTTTCTCTCTTGATTACAGGATTTATAACGGTTCATCAACTCCAACAAATATTGCTAATGTTTTGAAATATCACCATGGTGTAAGGAGCAAAGAAAAATCAATAGATATGAGTACTTCTCATACAGAAACTGTATCGGTACCTTCTTTCTGGGTAAAGGGGCTTGTCAAGAATACAAACAGTGGTTCAACATGGTATAAGATTCAGGATGCAATAGATAATGCATCCTCAGGCGATACATTACACATTTGGGCTTGGACTTATAGTGAGAATGTAGATGTTGATGAGGCCATAGTAATCATTGGCAATGGCACTGGAAATACAACACTTAATGCAACATCAAGTGGCAAAGGTTTCGATATAACTTCAGACGATGTCACAATAAGGAATATCAAGGTTGAAGGCTGTGGTAGTACTACAGGTTACAATGCATTCCAGGTAGTAGGAGATGATGTCACTATTGAGAATGTGATAGGAAAAACATGTAGCAAGGGAGTTTCTATTGAGGGTTCAGGAGTGTGGGTTGGTAATTCAACCTTTTCTAATAATGTTCTTCATGGTGCTGAGATTTGGGGCGGTGATTCCACAACTACGGCAGTTAAGATTTACAAGAACAATATTTGGTGGAATGGTAATCACGGTATCAAAGCTTCTGAAGATGACGTAGTAATAAAATCTAATATAATTAGAAATAATACTTTAGATGGAATTTATCTTGATGGTGCTGCAGATTCAGTAATTGACGGTAATACCATTGTCGATAATGATGACGGTATAACAGTTTTCAATGGAGCACCACGTGTTTTAATCAAGGATAATACAATCTCAGACTCTGATAAACGAGGTATCTCAGTTACAGGTTCCTCGTCAAACGATGGTGTCATTGAAGCTAATACAATAACGAATAGTGGAACTCAGGGTATTCTAATTCAACATTCAGATTATTATTATTTAGGTAATACTTCGGTTTCAGGTAGTGGTACCTATGATATTCAATTCTTTAAAACAACTATAGGTAATTCTGCAAAGAATACTACTTTCTCCAACTTCCAAAACCTCATAATTCATATTTTCTGGTGTATTTGAACCTTGAGCTGGATTTGATTTCCAAGCTAATAGTTCATCATCATCGATTTCTCCATCTTGATCTAAATCTACATACCAAGTAACGTTCGATATATCTCCATCCTCGTCTGCAATTTCTATTGATAGCTCAATTTCACCACCCTCTTCAAATGTTGGATTTTCGCCATCTACAACTGGATCGGGCTCTCCATCTCCATCAGTATCGATACCAGTCGTGCTAATTTCTGGAACATTATTCAGAACTGTTATACCTTCATTCATTACATAATAATCTGATGTACCTCCCATCTCATCGGTAACAACAATAAAGAATTCATAATCTCCAATCTCAGCCTCTGCATCTGGTGCAAAAATAAATTCAAGATTTCCTGTAGTAGTGTTAAATCCTATATCACTTATGTAATCTGTAGACCAATCTTCTGAGCTTCTGAGCCTATAGCTTATTTCAGAAATAAGTTCCATACCTGGTGTGTTGTCATCATTAATTGGAACTTTAATACTTGCAGATTTGAGCCTGTCTAAGGATTGTTCTGAAATTTCAACAGAATTTCCTATCTGTGGCCGTCCGTTAACTCTAATTTCTACTAATTGTTCTGGACTCCAAAGACTATTTCCTCCTTGCAACTTGAAGGTGATGTAGTGTGTTCCATTAGATAGGTCAAAAATTGAGAACTCAGATACGCCATCATCTCCATCTGTAAAGAGGTTCCCGTCTATGTTGGAAACCCATGAATAAGTACTGATGAATTGGTCGCTATTAGTTTGTCCTTTGAAAGAAACTTTATCTCCGCTGTTAACATCAATTCCCCATCCCCATGCTGCTGATTCATCATTAATACGTATGTAGACTATTTCTGAATCGGGCCTCTGCATTACAACTAATGCGTATGTAGAGTAATCTGAAATTGTACCATTGTTGTCAATTACAGAAAGTTGAATTGAATGTGAACCTTCTGTTAAGTCATTAACTGGATAATACAATACAGAACCACGTCCGATTTCTCCATCCCATGATGATTCCCAAATGTATTCTGTTATTTGACCGTCCTGATCATATGAATCTGAAATAAATTTCACAACTCCACTACCAGTCATAAAGTCCTCATGATGTCGTGCAATACTTGAGAATCTTAAATCATCGATCAAACCACTGAATGGTTCGGTACCTAATGCTGTCTGACCTATACGAATAGTACTTGATGTATCATCTATCTCTCCAGAATAGTCCACCCTATCAACCAATTCACCATCTAACCATAACTCAACGTAATTTGCCCCTCTAACAACCGAAACAAAGTGCCATTCATTATCTGAAACAGAATCAACTGAATTTACACTAATTACACTTCCGCCATCAACTGTAAAGTCAAACTTTAGGAATCCATCGATATAAAGATTGTAACCCCATTGGTTTACATTATCTTTGTCTGAAATAAGCGTCATTGTCTGAAATTCTTCTGTCTTAAACCAAACTTCAACAGTGAATTCATCATAATCTTGCATTAAAAGTGAGGTATCTATATTCGTAAATTGACCGTCAAACTGAACTGAATTGGTATTTGTGGAATTTGGTCTCTGCTCTTCAGACCAGATTCCTATTGGTGAAATTAAACCTGTATTGCTTCCTGTATTATCCAATACTAAGCTATTCTGTCCTTCATCAAAGGGCCAATATGCAATTGTATTTTCATCTACCAATACCATGTCTGCACCTTTAACTGCCTCCACAGTTGAAGTAGGAAGATCACCTATTCCACTTACAGACTCTATGCTTGAAATCGGTCTTAGATTAACCCATATTACTTCTTCATGACTTGAATCTGTATCTATTTCAGATATATATTCAACACCATCATAATAGTATTTCATAGTTGTAACAACTGAATCTGCAACGTAATCACCATCATAGATTTCACTAATTATGAATAATCTTTCAAGTTGACCTGAAGAATCAGTCTTGTAATCTGAACCATTGTATCTATTTGTTGCATAAATGACTGAATCGCCCTCTGTAATCTCTAATTCAACATTCTTTGCTGAACCCAATACAGTATTCATTTCAATATCAACATACTGAAGAATCTCAAAGTAACTGTCCTCTGATATATCTACATATGAAATATCTGTGTTAATGAATGTATTATTCATTCCAGAGGTGTAATATTCGATAGATTTTTGTAATGAATCTATATTGATGGTATTATTTTCAACTAGGTTATAGTTTGGATTATTAATTGGTAAGAAGGCGAAAGCAATACCTACGTTCTCTATTGTGTTATCAGATATTGTATTGTTGCTAGAAGCAATTATGATAGCTGAATTATCATAGGTAGTGGAACCACCTGTGATATTCACAAAATTATTGTCATATATTGAGGTGTAATCTGATCTATCTAACCACGTACTGGCATATAGTGTATTATCATGTAGCTCATTGTCACTACCATCAGTTAAGTGAATTCCATAACCAAATTCTGAATCTGATATAGTATTTTCATATATATCTAAATTATAACTTGATACAATACGGAATTCAGTATTGCCGCTATCAAAGATAGTGTTACCATAGAATTTATTGGTTCCCGAAGTAAGGCCTGAAACTTCTATTCCATTACCGTTGTTATTTTGTATAATATTATTAGCTAATATAACATCTGAAGCCGTAGCTGTAACTCTTATTCCATCATTATAATTGTTATGAACTGCAACTGCATCTATACTAACATCATCTCCGGCCACATTAATTCCTGTATCACAACGGGTAACCGATGAACTAGTAAATTCCAAACCTAATATCTGGACAGATGAAGCTGAATCTTCTATGGAAATACCGGTTTCAGTGATACCTTTACCTCTAATCGAAGACCCTGATATAGTGACACTATCTGAAGATGCAATAGAAATTCCCGAGACTTGAGTCCTAATCGTTATTGCTCCAATAATATCAATATCATTTGAATCTTCAATAGAAATACCATGTGTGAAATTTGCGATTATTAGACTATTTATGGTGACATCGTTTGCAACTACAGTAATACCTGCTCTTGATGAATTCGCTACCGGTGGTGCACCTAAACCATCTGAATTATCAACTGTAAATATCGAACCCAAACTTGTGTTAATTCCATCCCATACAAGTGTTCCTGAAGCTGTACCACCTGCAAGTGTCAATTGTTTGTCAATAACAATGCTTTCTCGATAGATACCTGCTTCCAATACGATAGTATCTCCTGCTGTAGCATTATCAATTGCAGTTTGAACATATGCATATTTTATGTTTGTATCTGTATTTTCTACTCTGAAATGTGGAACATTGAAATCAAATACAGTACGCTCTTCAATTGTATCTTCTGATAATTTGAACCAGTCACCAATACGTACCTTTACAGATGTTTCATTATCTATTCCAGTACTGCTTCCATCATATACCCTGTAGATTACAAGAATGTCACTTGCAAGTGAACCTGTGTAAGCAGTCTTTGAATCGCTACCTCCAAAGTACGTCGTAGAATAGACTGTTGTATTACCATCCATAACTCTGAGATCTACGTTCTGTAAAGGTGAACCCAGTCTTGAAACATTTACATTCATGTAGTTTTTCAGATAAAGTGACGAATCTGAATCACAAACAACATAATCAAATTCTGAAGAAATAGAAGATATTCTTTCCGAATCGACTAACGTGATAGTTGTTATGCTAGAATCTACAATAGAATTACCATCTGAATTTACAATCCTCATTGAATCAATGTCTATATTTTCTTGTATTGTATTTGATTCAGAACCCTCTGAATAACCATAATTGCTTAACTCGATATCTTGACTATCAACTGAATTAATGTAATTTGATTTAATTATATTATTTGAAGTGTGGGTCAATAATATTCCTGTATCTACATCATCTATCTCGTTATTAAGAACTTGATTGGAATCGGAATCTTCAACTAAAATACCAACTAATGAATCTGTAACTTTATTGTATCTTATTTCATTATTACTAGATAAAACTCTGATTCCTGATGAATTGAAGGCATTAGAATCTTGATTGGAATTTGTTATGTTAAGACCGAAAATATAAGTTCCAGATTTAGATATAGTGATAGCACAGCCATTGTTTTGTGCATCGATAATTACGCCAGGATTATGTTGATCGGCTAATGGTCCTTGTAGTGTTATTCCTGCCTTATTGACTGCTATATTCTCATAATATGTACTGTTTGACAAGATTATTACATCATTAACCCCAGCATCATCTATAGCTGTTTGAACTAGATAAGACCAATCTCCAGTATTTTGGTTCTTAACACGTAAATCTGGTACGAATACTGTAATTGAATCACGATCTGTGTATGGATCCAAATTAAATGTGTCAATCCAATCAGAGAATCTAACAGTCATTGGGGTTATGACCTTAGTAGGTGTCGAACTTCCATCATATATCTCAATTGGTGCAATAAAGTTTGGAATCAAACCACTTGAATCTGTAACTGGGTCACTGCCGCCAAAGTAACTAGAAGCATAAAGTATAGATGAACCAAATGTAGCTTTAACATCATTACCAGACATATTACCATCAGAATTGATTGTTCTAAGGCCAATGTAATCCAATACTACAAATTCACCATTACCCTGAACCTTAATTGAATTGAATGAATTATTGAAACCTCTATTGTTAACTTGTGAACCACTTCCTCCAACATAAAGATCCTCGTCATCTGAGCCTGAAATAGAATTGTCTGAGAGATAATTATTCGAACTAGATTTGAAGATTCGTATACCATTGTCTGGAGCATCAGTTATTGTGTTGCCAGTAATTATTTGATTATTGGAATTCTGAATTAGTATACCTTCTTCTGTAAATGTATTATGTAAAATACTATTTTGACCTCCACCTTCAAGCAGTAAATAATCATCATTAGCATTCAAAGTATTATCTCTGAAAATATTATAATATGATGATTCAAATTTAGCAGCTCCATCATCGTTTGATTTAAATGTATTATTATATATTGAATTATTACCTGAATCAACAATATAAACTGAATATTCTGAATTGTATTCTAAATCATTATCATAAATTTCATTTTCTGCTGAATCATTCGTTATTCTTATTCCATATGCAGAATTATTATGAATATAATTGTTTCTAATTGTCGTTTCTTCAGAGCCTTTCAGATGTATTGCTGTATTAGTTCCATCTGTAATTTCATTATTATTTGCTCTGCTATCTTCAGATGAGGATGTAAACGTAATAGATACACCAGTTTCAGAGAATGTATTCTGACTTATGATATTATTATCACCAGTTATAAATGCTCCATAATTACTATCTACGATAACACTAGAAGATAATTCATTGAAATCTCCTGATGAATAATATGAAAAATCATTATCTGCAAATCTTAGATCTGTAAAAACACTATCTCCTTCAGTCATCAATATTCCTGAATTACCAGAACCACTTCCAATAATTGCCAACTTTTCAATTAAGACTTCATCTACACTTATTGCAATTACATCACCAGAATAACTACCATTAATTATCGTAGATGAGGTACCATTTCCAGTTAATGTTAGTTCCTTATCAAGAACAACATTTTCGTAATAAGTTCCAGTCCATATGTGCAAAGTATCGCCATCTGATGCTGCATTAATTGCTCCATTAATTGAATAGAACATTTGATCGGTATCATCATTCTTAACTCTGAAATCATCTACCTTAATGTCAACATCATTATTGATATTGTAAGTATCAGATGAAACCCAATCTGAATAACGAGCATTAACTGTGGTCACAACCGAAGTTGGTGTTGAACTTCCATTATATTGAGAGGTTGCAACCAAGAATTCAGCTATTTGACCGGTTGCATTTGTTTTAGAATCACTACCGCCATAATACGCTGTTGAATAAACTACCAAATTATCTTGCTTTATTTCTATATCAACATTAGATAATGCATTACTTGAATTATCTGTAATATCAACGTCTATGTAGACCTTAATCCACATGTTAGCATCTGAAGCAACCGAAATAGATGAGAATGTATTGTTGTAAGATACCGTATCATATGAATCACTCAATTTTATATCATAATCATCAGAATCATCTATGAAATTATCATATAAATTGTTGTCATATGCGGTATTATAAATGTAAACTGCAACACTGGAATCATCAAAGGAATTATCATGCAATAAATTGTTGTTTGCTTCAGTTCCTGAAAGTAATACACCATACTCATTATCTTTTAATGTATTGTCTCTGAAAGTATTGCTACTACTACCTGATCTCCAAGCAACATTACAGTCGTTAAACTTGTTATTTTCAATATTGGCTCCACCATTATCTGAGGACTCGGATTGGTAGAGACAGTAATCTCCAGTTTGTGTTCCATTACGGAATTCATTATCTATAATCTGAACACTGGAACTTCCAGTTAGATAAATTCCATAATCATCCACATCAAATATACTATTATTGACAATTAGATTCTGTGAGTCTTCTGAATAGACACCGTATTCATTAGTTGTAAATTTAACACTTGTAACTACAGTATCTTCTATGCCATTAACATAAATTCCTTTCTCAGAATATATAATCATTAAATTTTTGATAGTGGTGCTATCTTCTGTAACATCGACTGCTGTGTCATTACCGCCATTGATTATCGTGGAAGTTCCATTACCGATAATGGTGACTTCTTCAGTAACTTCAATATTCTCATAATAAGTTCCATTCCAGGCTCTTATTGTATCTCCTTCTATTGCATTATCAATAGCAGTTTGAATATGATATGTCAAAATTCCGGTTCTACTATTTTGGACTCTTAAATCCGGAACTGTTATCTGGATTGTACTGCTTGAATCAAAAGAATTCGTCTCAACCCAATCATAATATCGTGCCGAGACGTATGTTGGTATTAATTCAGAAGTTGAACTACCATCATACTTCTTTGAATCAATCAAGAAAGTTGCAATAGTTCCAGATGAATCTGTCTTAGGATCACTACCGCTGAAATAACTGGTTGCATATTTTTGGACATCATCTTCCATTACTTTGATATCAATACCACTCATATTATCTCCAGAGGCATCATTAACATCTAAATCAAGGTAAGATTTAACAGTCAAAATAGAATCACTTGATACTTCAATTGTAGAGAATGTATTACCTATAGAATATACTGTTGAACTGCTTGTTAAAAGAATATCATCCTCATTATTAGAGATTGTATTATTCCAAAGATAAATATTTGACGAAGTATCAATCTGCAATCCATATCCTTCATTATCTTTAATCGTATTAGAATAAAGAACTGAATCTTGTTTGTATAATTTTAAGCCATGTGCATTCCGTAGAATCGTATTATTTCTAATAATATTGTCTTGATCATCAGCTGTACGACCATTGATTTGCATTCCCCAATTGTCATTATCTATAATTGTATTATCACTAATTGTAGATGCATAACTTTGGAACCTAAGGCCATAATTGCTATTATTGTGTATAGAATTATTATTTATATTTACATACAAAGCCCCTAACTCTACATAAATTCCGTAACCTTCACTATTTCTTACAATAGAATTACTAATTTCTAAATTGAGCCCTTGTGCCTTAACTTGGATTCCTGAATTGCTCTGTCCTACCACTTGGGAATTAGATATTTTGGCATACCTACCATGAACCTCAATTGCTTGATATCCTCCATGAATTTCTAAACCCTCTAAAACAGCATCTTCCTCATCAATGTAAACCGAAGAAGTAGTGTTAGAACCTGAAACCAGTTTCAGATTCTTTAGAGTAACATCTTCATGTGAGATTTTGATTATTCGATTCCAAGTACCATTTATTGTCGTATTAGCAGTTCCATTACCAATTAATGTTAATTTTTCATCAATCTCAATATTCTCATAATAAGTCCAAGCCCAGACATGCAGTGTATCTCCTGCTGATGCATTGTCAATTGCATCTTGAATCTTGTAGTAATCTGTACTTGTATCTGTATTTCTAACAAGTCCTTTAGTCCAGAAGGATGGGACATCAACCGTCTCTGTATGAGACGTACTCATGTCAATCTCTATTTGTTTTCCTCTAACTCCATAACTATACTTGAGGAACGTCTGAACATCCTCTGTAGTAGAACTACCGTTGTAAATCTCATAAGCTACAGTAAATTCACTGTCAATAAATCCATCTGATCCTGAAGCTCCATCATTACCTCCATAGAATGGACTTGCATAAAGCACAGTATCATAATTGAATAATTCTAATTCAACACCTGCAAAAGCAGAGGAACCATTAACGAATTGAATATTCAAACTATTCATAATACGGAAATCTGAATCTGAATCTACGTCTATACTACCTGAACCGAAGGTGAAATTGAATCCTGTATTCTTATTTGAACTATCTAACTCAATATCATTGCTAGAGCTTCCAGAAGCACTTGAATCACGAATATTATTACTATCTGAATTTGTTGTAAACCAAATTCCCTTTCCATTATTATCCTTGAAAGTACTACTTGTAATATTACAACCATTACTTCCTATTGTTCTAAGACCTCCATCGTTCTCTTCTACTGTATTAGAGCTGAGCTGTGTGAAATTTGCATAATACAATTGAATACCATAGTCCTCATTTTCCTCAACTGTATTACTCTTGATTGTAACATGATGTGCACTTCCAACAAGAATTCCTTGTTCATCATTATCCTCAATTGTATTTGAACTAATTTCAGAATAAGAACCTTCCGTGTATAAACGGATACCAACTTTTGTATTTGATTTTATTGAATTATTGTATACCTCTGTCTTAGCGTATATGCTAATACCATCTCCACCATTATTCTTGACCGTTGAATTTTCTATCCTTACTGTATCATAACCTGCAACGATACCTGATCCAACAGAATTCTGAACTGTAACATTTGAAATTGTGACTGCCGTATATGCACGTATTCCTATGTTACATCCATCGAGAGTTACATTGTCAATATTGATGTTACTACCCAAACTTGCATGAATACAAGAATCAAACGTATCATTACCACTCCTTTTTATCGTCAAATTCTTAATGGTAATTGTATTTGTCTTGAGGTTCAAAACAGTGTCTTGCCATCCACCACTAATTGATACTCCAGACGAATTACCAACTATCGTTACTCTTTCTGTAACGCTAATATTGGTTTCAACATAATCCCAATCCCATAACTGTAGGACATCCCCTGAAGATGCATTGTCTATTGCATCCTGAATAGTGGCAGACTGATGACCGCTATTCAAATTCTCAATCAAACCTTGTTTCCAATATGATGGAACTATAACTGTCTCCATATGAGACGTGGTCATATTGATATTGTATGCTTTAGCACGAACTCCATAGTGATAATACAATGTTGTAGTTGCTTCATCAGGCGTAGAACTTCCATCGTAAATCCTGAATTTTAGAGTGAAATCCTTACTAATTGATCCATTACTATCTGTCTTAGAATCACTTCCACTATAGTATGAAGTGGCATATTTGGTTGAACCATCACTCACTAACTTAACATCTAAATCTTCAAATCCAACAGTTGCATTCTGCATGAATTTTAATGTCAAATCATTGTATATCGCAAAGTATGCATTTACATGAACATTTATTGATGAGAAAGTAGTATTCTTTGCAGAATTACCTATAGTTGTTTTAAAGAATTGAATATCATAGGTACCACTACCTGAAACCGAAGTATTACCTAAATAATAATAATCTGAATGTTGAATTAGAATACCCTGAGTTCCACTATTCGTTATTGTATTAGCTTCAATGACACCATCGTTTGACGAGGAACCTGTAACTGAGATACCTCGTTTATCAGAGTCTGAGATTGTATTATCCTTGATTAAAACACGTGGTGCTCCATTGAAAACTGTTATACCGTCATCATTATCGACAATGGTATTACCGTCAATTACTGAATCTGCAGCACCATCAAGATAAATTCCATCTAAAGTATTATTTCTAATTATATTAGATTTTATTACTACGTCATCTTCAGAAGCTTTGATACCGTGATTACCATTCCACCAAATATTGTTCTTGTAAATCTTAACTGCCGTAGTTGTGGAATCACCGCCCCAAATCTCAGCACCATGAAGAACATTATTAGAAAAGGTTGAATTACCAACCCACACTCCTGAACCCTCAATAGAAACTCCCTTGCTACATGTTTTTCCTATCACATTCTCAATAGTGACATCATCTCCTACTACCTGGAATGCATTGTAACCTGTAGTACTACCACAGCCTTCAACCTTGATATTCCTTATTGTGACATCGTCTGAAGTTATATCGAAACCTTTGCCACTTGATGTTGCATTAAGTGTTGTATTTCCAGTGCCATTGCCAATGATTACTATGGCCTCATCAACATCTACATTCTCACTATAAGTCCAAGCCCAAATGTGTAATGTATCGCCTGAGGATGCATTATCTATTGCATCCTGAATCTTATACCATGTTGAACCACTGTTTGTATTCTTGACAAGCCCCTTTACCCAGAAAGAAGGTACCGATACAGTTTCTGTATGAGAAGTACTCATATCTATTGATTTTTCTTTGCTCCTTACACCATGGTGATATTTCAAAACATTAGCAATATTTGTTGGAGTTGATGAACCGTTATAAATCCTGTAATCAAGAGAGAAAGTCGCACCAGCTTCACCATTAGAGTCTGAAACTGCATCTGAACCTCCATAGAATGGTGTTGAATATACCTTAACTCCTTTAGTTAACAAGGCAAAATCAATACCTTGGAAACCATCTCCATCACTATCCTGGAAAACAATCTCTAAATTAGAAGTGATTGTTAACTTAGCTGTTGAGTTTACATATATTGTAGAGAATGTGAAATTGAAGGCTGTATTATCTACTGAACCTTGCAAATAAACATCCTTATCACTATTACTAGACGAATTTACGTGCTTAATGTAATTATTATCTGAATCGACAAACCAAACTCCTCTACCACCATTTTCCAGAATCGTAACTGATGTCAAATTACAATAATCACAACTTGAAAACTTTATACCGCCATCATTTTCCTTTACAGTATTACTTTCAAAATCAATAAGTTTTGAATTCTGTGCTGAAATACCATATCCATTATTGTCTTCAATAGTATTGCCTTTAACATCTCCTGAATTCGAACTGAGTAAGTATATTCCAGTATCTTCATTATCTTTAACTGTGTTATATTTTATTTCTGCTGAATTCGAACCTAATAATAGATAAATTCCATAGTTTGAATTCGATTGAACTGTATTATTGTAAATGTATGCATTTGTACTATTTTGAATTTTAAGTCCTTGGGAACCGCCTTCTACCGTATTATTAGTTATGATAACTGAACGGCCTGTATTGACAATAATTGCCGCTGTAGATGTGTCTCCATCCATTGTATTCAATGTAATTGTTACATGATTAGCCATTACTTGAATTGCAGAATCTTCATTATCAGTTATTGTATTCTGTTGTATTGTTGCTCTTGCTCCTGCATCTAATATATGAATTCCATCTTTTTCATTGTATTTTATCGTATTGCTGATTATCTTAGTATATATTCCTGCATTGTATATTCCCTCATCATTATTATCATTTATTGTATTGCTCTTGATTGTGTTATTAGCTGATTTAGTAAGATCATTACTTACTTGGATACCATATTTTCCATTTCCTTTAATAATATTTTGAATAACCTTGTTATTGCTAGAAGCTGTGAGGACTAAGCCTGTATAATCATTTGATTCTATAGAATTATTATACAATACTGAATTATCAACCTCGTATAGTCTTACTGCACGACCTGATGTACTATCTCCATTATTCTTTATCGTATTATTGTCTATGAATGAATTATCACAATTTGATGATAGAACTAAAGCATCACTCAGACTGTTCTTAATCGTATTCTTCTTTATTTTCAATCTTTTAGAATCTGAAATATAAACTCCATAAGTTGTCTGGTCATCGATCTCATTCAATGAAACTATTGAATCGTCAGATCCTGAAATATATATTCCTGCATTATTATCAGACACTGTGTTAGATTTAACCACAATTTGATCGGCTGAAGATACATATATTCCATAATTTGTATTCGAACTTAAGGTATTATTGTCTATTACAACAGTATCTGAACTAGATACCTTAATTCCATAATCTGTAGAACTTGAGAATGTATTATTTCGAATCAAAGCACTATCTGATGATTGAACATATAATCCTGGATAATTACTTCCGGATACAGTATTGCCGTAAATTTTGTTATCTGTAGAACTAGATTTTAGATGTATTCCCGATCTTCCGGAATTAGTGACTGTATTATTAAAAATTGAATTGGAAGAAGAACTTGTAAGATATATTGAACCATAATCTGAACCACTGTTTGACGCTGAATTTTTAATTGTATTAAACTTAAACATTGCATTATCTGTATTCTTGATATATACGCCATAATCACCGGTTGTATCGCCTTTAAAGTTACTATATTCTATCAAGAAATTGTTTGATTCCTCAATTAAGGCTAAATTTTTACCTACAAATGTTGAATTATAGATTTTTAGACTGGATACTTCATTGGCATACAACTCGTAGGACTTGCTTGCTCCAACTTTGGTTGAATTTTTAATTGTAATTTTGTCACTACCTGTAATGTATAGACCATAGGATGAAGAACCATTGTAACCAGAATTGTAAATGAAGACATTGTCTAAAATTATATCTTCACTATCTGAAATTTCAAATCCATGTGATGAAGAAGCATTCATGAAAAAACTGTCTTTGAAAGTAATAGTATCCCCATCAGTAATGTAAACTGATTTGCGATCTGTATCATTAACTGTCACGCTTGTAAGAGTTGACTCTTTTGTTCTATCAAAATATATTCCATAGTTGGAAGAACTAGAAGTCATAACAACATTCTCTACACTCAGACTATTGTAATTTCCAGCATAAAGAAGACTATCTGAAGCGCCATTCAATGTCAAATTCTTTATTGTAACACCATTAGATTTAACTTCAATTGCATAATCACCAGAACCTCCATTAATCTTCGAGGTTGCTGTGGAATTACCAATTATTGCAATTCCTTTATTGATTACCACATTCTCATTATATGTCCAAGCCCAAACATTCAGGACATTATTAGTACTTGCTGCAGATATGGCAGAGGAAAAACTAGTATAGATAGTACTTGTATTTGTATTCTTTACGACACCAAACCTGAAGGTATCAGGTACTGTAACAGATTTCGTTGTATCCTCATCAAACTTAACCCAAGTAGATTTAGCTCTAACTCCATATGCTAAATTTATGGTGATGTTATTCTCTGTAAGAGATGTACTAGATGAATAATATCCTGAACGTATCATCATCGAATTAGAAATTAAACCTGAGCCGTCTGTAAGCTCATCTGAACCTCCCCAATGTGGAGTTTCATAATAAGTGTTTGAACTATCCTTAATTTCAATTTCAACACCTGAAAAGGCATCACTATCTTCTTCAACTGTTTTTACATTGAGATTGTGATAAATATTAGCTAAACAACTTGATGTTTGAATTGAATTGTATGTATTATAAAATAATTTAATAAAATTGGTAGTACCTGTACCACAATATTGAAAATACATGTCTCTGGTGCCGTGATCTGTAAAAGTATTATTTCCTAATTTTGCATTATTACTTCTCTGCATGTACAGGCCATATGTAGAATCTGAATCACCGTCAAATGTATTATTCTCTATAATCCAATCGTAAGAATAGTAATATGTATAAATTTGGTAATTGGAACTACTTCTAAAAGTATTGTCTTCAATAAGGAAATAACGATTATAACTTGTACTACAACAACCTGAACCATATATACCATAATTGTTATCTGCTAAAATATTGCTCTTAAACTCATAATATTCTGATACACTACCATATTGTAATCTATACGTGTAAATTCCATAATTTGTCGAATTGTGTATATGATTTCCTGATACCTTTAAACCACCCTGAATATAATCAAGGTATAATCCATAAGAATATTTCTGAATAGTATTGTCTTTTATCTGAATATCATCACCATAATTGAGTCTGATGCCAGCATAAAAATTTGAAAGAGTACCTCTATCAAAGTCAGAATTAGTAACTTTCAATCTATGAGGAAAGTAGGCACTTAATCCGTTATATGTTTCATAAAAATGAACATTATCAATTGTGATATCTGTTGCACTACCAATAACAATTCCTGCCCTCATTGAACTAAAACTACAGCAACTACTACTATTCTCTGTATGACTAATTCTCAGATTTTTGATAGTAGAATAATCTGCATTCGAATTCAATGCAAATCCAGAACCCTGATATCTAGCATCTATAACTGTTCTTGAACGTCCTGAACCAATTATTGAGAGTCTTGTATTGAAAGCCACATTCTCTTTATATTTTCCTGGCCAAACCTCGATTGTATTAGTAGAACTGGCTGCATCTACTGCAGATTGTATCGAATAATAGAAATTGCCTTTGTTTCTGTTGTATACTCTAAAATCTAAAACTGAAGCTTCTAGTTTGTTATTACTGATTGTAATCTTTGAAATTTCACGAGTCCAATCGCCGTATCGCAACCCAATATAGGTATCAACATTTGCTCCTGAACTAGAACCATCGTAGATTTTTGTAACTACAAAAATGTCATCTAACTTACCATCACTATTTGTTTTGCCATCAGATCCACCATAATGTTTGGTTGAGTAAACACGTGGTCCTGAAATTGGATTATCGTGTATTGCTCTAACTTCACTAGCTGTAAAATCATCCTGCCAAATTTGAACGTGATCCAACGTTCCGTCAAAGTATCGACCACTGTAATCTCTACCTAGATAATTAGGACTACTTGTCCTAATATATGCACTAGTTCCTGTATCATCTGTGCCCTCCAAAGTTCCATTCAGATAAATCTTTAGAGTGTCCGTTTCTTCGCTAAATGTTCCAACAAGATGGTACCAAATATGTGGTTTCATCTCAGTTGTTCCAACTGCCCACTGTTCTCCACTAGGGCTGTAAAAATATCCTCCGAAAACGGGATTACCGTCACTGTTAACTGCCAGAGAGAAGTCTCCATCATATCTTGGAGAAATAAATGCTTCGAGGTTGCTACCCGTTGGCAACGTGTGTAGATTTACCCACAAAGATATAGTAATTTCTTTATATCTGTAGTGTGGAGCTGTGATATAATCAACGTAACTGTAAATATAATCATTAGAACCATCAAAAGTAATAGCCCTACTAAATTTACCAGAGGCATTGTATGATACACCAGTAGTGTACCACCATGCCGGATATACTGTATCATAAACAGAACCACTTGATTCATCCAAATTCAGCTCAACCTTCATCTCTTTGTTTATTGTTCTGTTAATCAACACATCAGAACTAGTTCCTTCAATTATGACGATATCAACATCTCTTTTACCATCTGAAGTTGCTGAACCTTCATGTACCCAATCTCTAGCATCCACCCATTTATGCCCCAATCTTTCAAAATCATCAAAGAATGATACGCTACTGGAATCT
>CACALG010000013.1 GCA_902533295.1 uncultured marine group III euryarchaeote
GGTTTTATGGCAGAGGGAATGTCTACAGTTTTTCGTTTAGCTGCTGATATGAAGTCATTTCAACCATTTGTGATAGATTCCGATGCAAATATAGTTTCAGCAGAAGGATATTGGGACGAGATTTTAGCTATGGACAAGAGGCAGTTTGGTGCAGATCGTTCTAAACTATTGAAGGAATTTAATGATTACCTTCCAGAATGTTCATTTGTGGCTTTAGGAGAAGATGGTTCTGTTAAGGGTTTCATAATGGCTAAAGGTGAAGATGATTGGTATGAAATTGGACCTTGGATTGTTGAACCTGGATGTAAAAATTGGCAAGGTTTGTTACAAGCTACAGTTCAAGCTATACCTGATAATTGTAACGTAGAAATTTTTGTTCCTGCACCGAATTTTAGAGTTATGAGTTTACTTGATTCAATGAGCTACAATGCACAATCATATTGTATGTCTATGTATTATGGTGAAGATTGGCCAAATGAAGAAAACATTTGTGCTAGAGGTGGAGGCGATAAAGGTTGAAATTTTTCAATACCGCTACAGCAAAGAAAGAAGATTTTAGTCCAGAAAAGAAAAATCTAGGATTGTATATTTGTGGTCCAACAGTATATTCAGACACACATCTTGGCCATGCAAAATCTTATGTTTCATTTGATGTTCTGAAAAGATGGTTAGGTTATCGTGATTATGAGGTCACTCATATTCAAAATTTCACAGATGTTTCAGATGAAACTGCACTTGGAGCTTCTAAGGAAGGAATTGATGAATTAGAATTTACAAAGAAGTATGAGGACGAATTCTTAGACAAAATGAAATTACTTTCCAATACATTAGCAACAAAATATACTAGAGCTTCAGAATTTGTCCAACAAATAGCAGAAGCAACTAAGAAATTGCTGGATGCTGGTGAAGCTTATCAAACTGAAGAAGGAATTTTTCTAAAAATAACGCAAGAAGAACATGGAAAATTATTAGGCGTTAATTTGGAAGAATCCTTAGCTGAAGGTACATCTGAAGTTGATTCAGGACCAAAACATAGTCCACATGACACTTTGCTTTGGGGCCCTCCACTAGGTGGAGGTAAAATTTGGGAATTTGAAGGATTACCAGCAGGGCGCCCAGGTTGGCATTTAGAATGTACATTGATGTCATCATCAGAGTTGGATTTACCAATTGACATTCATTGGGGAGGAATTGATCTAATATATCCTCATCATGAGACAGAAATGATTCTTGCTGAAAGGGTAGGTTTAGGCAACTATTGTGATTTTTGGATGCATAATGGATTAATGGAAGATGCAGAAGGCAAGTTATCAAAATCAAGAGGTGAAAGAATAACTTTGGAGGAAGTCTTCGAGGATTGTCCTCCTGCAGCACTTCGATTCTATTTGCTCAGCCATCATTATCGCGATTTTACTCCGTATTCACCGGATGGTTTACTTGCAGCATGTCAGGAAGGCGAGCGACTTGGAGTAAATGCAGTGGATTGTATGATTGTTGATCCTACAGACCCTCGAGAAGATGAGGAAACTGTACCTTTGGTTTCTAGGTTTGAAGAAGCATTAGATGATGATCTTGATACTCCAAAAGCACTTGATGTTTTGAGAGATTTGGATAAAATTGCAGGAAATAGGCTGAAGAACAAAGGAGATATTGGTCCCATATCAGGTATGTATAGTATATTTCAGTGTGTTCTAGGTGTCTTTTCTTAATTAAGATATTGATATAAACACTCTCAAAATCCAGATATTATGAAGGGCTGGCAATTTTATCTAATGGCTGGATTATTCTTAGTAGTTTTTAGTAATTTTGGAGGTGCAGAAGCTGCCCCCTCTCCAGTTAGTATTGAAGCAGATTGCGGGGATGATTGTGATTTGGATATAGTGTCTGGTGAGCAATTGGTTATCACACTAACACTTGATAGCTCAGATACACGTTACAGGAAAATGGATGTTTACATGACTACTAATTGGGTTACCGGAGTTGAATGGTCCTCATCTTTTGCAGATGTTAACGGAGATGCATTACCAGATAATGTTATTTCTTTAGATAAAGGGTCCTCAGCTACTGTACAATTGCTAATTCTATGTTCTAGTCATTATTGTTCTTCTGGTGATATTAATACCTTACAGATTTATGCTAAAACAGACCCTAAATGGTATTCTACAGATTATGATGATGATCCTGAAAATCATACAGATACTTGCGGCAGTGATAATTGTTACGAGGACACAACACCAGCCTCAGCATCAAGTAATGTCACTAATATAATAACTTTTGAATTAACGAATTACTTGAATTATTCACATTCAGTAGTAATTGATGGATTTATGAGTGGCATAGGGGGTGCATGTAATGGAACTGCTACTGGAGATCATTTAGTTCATGAGCCCTCATCCTTTATAACTTGGAATTTTACTTTAAACAATACAGGCTATCTCGATGATTTTTACACAATTAATTGGACACTCTATTATGTTGAGGAGAGTGAGGAGGTATTGGTTGATTTACTTTCACTTAATTCGTTACAATCCTATCCCCTGGTAAGTGGAGCAAGCACATCGGGAAACAATAGTTTCTCAGATAAAATCAATTTCTCTATAACTGATGCTTCACTGGGTGATTATACTATTTTTTTAGTTTTCAATTCAGGTTCAATAGATAATCCTGCTACTTGCATAATGGACTTTCAAATTGTCGAAGCAGAGCTCATAGGTTGGGAAGGAACAGGATACAATTGTTCATTTACAAATACAACTTTTTGTGATGAAACAAGAGAATATTGTGCTGAAGGTGTAACTAATGAAGACGGAGCAACTTGCGCTTCCATGATTGATACATATTGTGATAGTTCTGGTAAGGATGATTCAGGCTGTGAGTCTTGGAGTTCATCTAAGGATATTAACGATTGCTACACCGTTACAGGGCGGGGAGCAGATGACCCTTTCACCAAAGGTTATTGTGATGAATTTTTTGCAGGCCAAGAAGCTATTTCAGAAGATTTAAGCATAACTTTATCTAGAAATATGATAATTGGATTAGTAATTACTGTTTTAGCCATAGTATCGATTTATATGATGTCTAGGAAAGAAACTAAGATATAAATTCTTCTAAAATTGCATCAGTCACTTCGCAATCAGGCAAATCTTTCTCCATTAGCCAGCCATACCATTCAATCGATATTTTACCACCATTATCCGTTTTTTTGGCTTTAAGGATTCTATCTTTCACAATAGTTTTCCCATCCATTAGTATTCCATTTTTTCCGAAGGCAAATGGCCGCGGATATCCAAGATATATCATACTCAAAAGGAATAGGCTTAGAGAGAGAGTCAAATCTAAATTTTGGGCATAATCTAGTGAAATAATGAAAATCATAGTGCACGGAATTAGAGTTCCATTGATTCCTTTTCGTTCCATCTCTTTCCAAAAATCTAGAGTTACTACTTTACTTCCTTCTTCGGGTTTTCTAAATAAAATAACAACATCATACACTAAAACAACAAGTAATACCAATTTAGCATAGAAAAGGAGTTCATCCATTTCTTACCTCTGAAACTAGGTTCCACACTTCATCGAATATTTCTTTAGGATTCCTTGTAGCATCTATAATTCTGACTATAGGATCCACTTTCAAATTCAAATAAGCTGTCCTGACTTTTTCTAAATGTTCTTCCTTTTCAAATTCATCAGCTTCACTGTGCCCTCTTACTCTTTCCAATGCAGTAGAAACAGGTAGATCAAATATCAATACAATATCTGGTGTTGGAGCAAAATCATGCTTATTTCTTACATAGTCAACATCTAATCCTCCAGCAACTTGATATGCCATTGATGAATAGTAGTATCTATCCATTAGAACTACTGTGCCATTGTCTAAAGCAGGCTGTATTTTCTCATCAACATGCTGCTTTCTATCTAAAAGAAAGAAGCCTAATATTTCTTCATTAGTAGCTTTTCTTTTTCCATGTAAAACATCCCAGAGTTTTTGGCCATGAGGTTCATTGGTTGGTTCTTTGAGGATTACAGTAGTTTCTCCTAATTCCTCTAATTTTTTCTGCAATAATTTTGTTTGTGTGGATTTTCCACAACCATCAATTCCTTCGAGATCTATAAGCACTCAAAACATAGAGGAAGGGTCTTAATTAGAGGATTTGTTGGAATTCTGTGTCTATTTGGTTTGAAGGATATGGATGTACGGCCAATCAAGGCGAGACTATTGAGATGAGAGACCATGCTAATCAGTTGGGTCATGAGTTAGCCTCAAGCTCTGATTCAGCCGAGACTGTGGTTCTTGGTACTTGTACAGTAATAGAATCCACACAAAACAAAATGGAAAGACGAATTTCAGATTTAATGGATCAAGGAAAGAATGTTATTGTCAGTGGTTGTATGGCAACCGCAGATACAAAGATTTTAGAGACAAAATTCCCTGAAGCACCATTAGTTTCTCCAGGAGATATAGAAGGCTTAGGTGATTTGATAGGAAGAGGTGGTTGCAAACCTGAAAAGTTAGAATCTCCATTGGCCACGATACTTCCAATTTCATCAGGATGCCTTGGCCGTTGTACATATTGTGCTACACTCAGAGCACGAGGCAGAGTAACTTCACGTTCAATCAATGATATTTTCTTTAAAGCTCAGTATGCGTTAGATTCAGGAAGTAAAGAGCTACTTTTGACATCACAGGACAATGGTGCTTTTGGGGCCGATAGTGATACAAGTCTTGAATTATTGCTTAATGAACTGTCACATTTGGATGGTGATTTTAGACTTAGAGTGGGTATGCTAAACCCAATGCTTGTTTCTGGCCGTTCAGATTCTATGGCTAAAGCATGGGGTGATTCTAGAACCTACAAATTCATGCACTTGCCGATTCAATCAGGTTCACAGAAGATACTTGATTCGATGCTTAGAGATCATAAACTCGAAGACTTTTGGGAAGTCGTAGAAACTTTTAGGCAATATTATCCTGAAATGATGATTATTACAGATATAATCACGGGCTTTCCAGGAGAAACAGATGAGGACCATCAGAAAACTGTTGATTTATTGAATAGATTGCTACCAGATTTGGTAAATTTAACTCGTTTTTCACCTAGACAAGGAACTCCGGCAGCTAGATACAAACGAGTGAATAGTAATACAGTTAAAGCACGTTCAAAGGAATTAACGGAAATTAGGAAGAAACTTGGTGCTAAGAGTTTCAAAAGATTTGTTGGCAGAAAAACATCTGTTTTGTCCGTTGAAAATCAGAGGAAAGGAAGTACTCTTTGTAGAGACGATAATTATCGACCTATTATTATCAAAAAAGAGTTGCCACTGGGTGAGTTTTATGATGTAGAAATTATTGATTCTGACTATGCTTTCCTAACTGCTGTTCTTTGATCTTTCTTCAATCAGTTCAGGATTCATATTAGGTCTACAATACCATGTCAAATGTGTTTCTTCACCACTTTGGAATCTATCGATGAAAAAATTCCCTCGGCCGTATTTTTCTTCACCAACAGTTTGAATTGCCTTTTTCATAATTCTACTTATTTTAAGATCTCTCACAACATTTTTATCTTTCCAGATAATCACAGGCATATTTTGTTCATTGTCTAAGATAATATAATCCTCCGTTTCTTCGTAAATATGTGTATTTTTGGATACATTATCTAATTCCATAATTGTCCAGTACACGTCCACTTATTAGTTTACCATTAAAGCTAATATACCACAGTCAATGCGATAATATGGTAGATTTCAAGGGGTTCATCAAAGGCAAGGCTGTCAAGATGATTAAGGATCCTAAAACAGGACAAGATAAATGGGTACCACTTGACTATGATGAGTCTGAGGATTCAGACTAAATATTTTGATTTTAGCCTTTATTTCAGGTTTTCTTATTAGTATATCACTAATCCTAGCTCTTGGACCTCAGAATGTTTTTGTGTTAAGACAAGGATTGCTTAGATCTCATGTTTTTGCATCTTGCTTAGTCTGTTCAATTTCAGATGCATTGCTAATTGCTGCAGGGGTTTTAGGAGTCGGTCTTTTCATCTCCGAAATAGAAGGTTTAGCTATTTGGATGTCAATAGGAGCTTCCGTATTCCTTATATTTTATGGATGCCTGAGAATTAAATCTGCTCTAAATCCCAAAGGTTTAGAAGTTGATGATAGTGATTCTAAGGATTTATGGCCTACAATTTTGGCAGGTTTAGCATTTACTTATCTAAATCCACATGTCTATGTTGATACTTTACTTCTCATAGGCGGTGCATCTAGTAGTTATACTGGTGACGATAAGTTGATGTTTGGTATAGGTGCAGCTACAGCTTCATTTGTATTTTTCTTTTCACTGGGATATGGTGCCAAAAGGTTGTCACCAATATTGAATAATCCCGAATCATGGAAAATTATTGATTTCTTTATTGCAGGAGTAATGTTCACAGTTGCAGGAATTCTTCTACTTCCTTACTTAACCTAAATTAAAGGTTTAGAATTTCAAATAGGGATGTCAGGAAAAAATCAATTTCTTTGTTATTATTGTCGATATGTGGTGATACACGAAGGAATCCCGAACGATTTGTAACTAGAATTCCATAATCATCCTGTAATTTCCTCACTACTTCTCTCGTGTCAAAGCCTGCAGGCATTTTGATGCTAACTATTGAACTTCGTTCTTCATCATTAGTCGGGGAAGCTATTTCGAGCCCTTTTTCCAAAACACCTTCAATTAAGATATCAGTTAATTCTAGATCCCTCTCCCATACTTTCTGAATTCCAAGATTAGTTATTTCATCAATTGAAGCTGCAAGACCTAATGCAGCACCAAAGTGGATAGTAGTAAATTCAAAACGACTAGCATCTTCTGGTAATTCTAGGCGTTCTGCCTTCATATTCCAAATATTTTTATGACTTCGAAAACCGATTATTCCTGGAGAGAGTGATTGAATTGAAGGTGCAATGTAACCGACTGCAGCACCGTATGTTCCTCTGAGCCATTTGTATCCAGAAGCTACTATTGCATCAGCCCCTGTATTTTGTGCATTTATTGGAACCATTCCCATAGATTGTGTTGCATCTACAATGAACAATGCTCCAACATCATGTGCTGCTTTAGCAAAGGATTCTAGATTATATCGCTGACCGCAGGCATATTCTACATGAGAAAGAGTTACTACTGCAGTATTCTTATCGATTAAATCAAAGATGTCATCTGCTTTTGTGTAATAGTTTTTATCGTGTTCAGCAAGTCTTACTTCAGCACTAAATTCTTCAGCAACTCTTTTCCAAGGGTAAACTGTAGATGGAAAGGAAGCTCTTGTCGAGACTATATTTGTACCTTTTTTAGGCGCTATAGCCCATGCTAATGAACATAGTATCTCAGTTGCACTTGAGCTAACACAAACATCAGAAATTGGACATTTCAAAAGTTTTGAAGTTGCATTTCTAAGGGGAATCATTCCATTTTTCTCAGCATCTGCATCAAATTCAGCAGCTCCACCTCGTGCTAATGAATCAGACCATTCCAAAGCAATTTCATGCGCCTTTGGTGATGTAGTTGCAACATTTGCGTATGATAAATTTGTCCATTTTTGCATATTTGATAAATGGCCTATGAATAGTTGCATTTATCATCTTAGCGTGAGGCTAAAGTAGGATGTCTTATTTTGTATTAATAAGATGAAATCAACGGCCTTGACACTGACCTCTGAGAAATATTTTGAACGTTATGCTAAGTTTATTAGTGAAGCAGATGGAACTCCACAAAGAATTACCTCGCCTGATGATTTAGATAATTATGATGTTTTAGTTTTGTCAGGAGGTGGAGATATGGGTATCAAAAGTGGCGCTTATGGTGATCAAACCGATAATTTACCAATTGGAGGAGTTAATGATGATAGGGATGATTTGGAAAAGCAACTTCTTGAGAAGGCTCTTGAGCGTAAAATGCCAGTTTTGGGAATATGTAGAGGTATGCAAGTTATGAACGTTTTTTTGGGAGGTACTCTGTGGCCAGATGTTAGTCAAGGAGGTTTCGATGGAGGTATACATCGTGATGGCGAAGGTGGAGAACCACCTGTAGGCGATATTCCACATTGGACAGAGATGGAAGGAAAAGAGTTTGAAGTTACTAGTCATCATCATCAGGGAGTTCGTGAATTAGGTAAAGGCCTACAGATTCTTTCCAAATCTTCAGATGGAATGATTGAGGCAGTAAAACACAAATCATTACCCTGGTTTGCAGTGCAGTGGCATCCGGAAAGAACTTCGGAAGGCCTTGGCAGAGCCTTGCCTAGAGAATGGCTTAGAAAGGAACTGCAGAAATGTATGATAGAATAAAATTATTAGGTAATGCACAAGACGCTGGTCGCCCTCAAATAGGATGTACTCAGAAATGTTGTACAGATGCAAGAAAGAATAGCAGTCTTTCTAGAATGCCTGTATCTTTAGGACTCCAAGGAGAAACATACGGCCTTGTTGAAGCAACAAAGAGTATCGGCAATCAATTGTCTTTGATGGATGATGTGATGATTGATGAATTATGGTTAACACATGCGCATTTAGGACATATAGAGGGTCTTGGACAATTTGGTAGAGAAGCGCTAAATTCAAAGAACATAAAGCTTCGATGCTCAGATTCAGTGGTAGATTACACAATGAATCACCCTATCTGGAAAAAATTGATTGAAAGAGGCAATCTAACATTTGCTAAGTTTCAATCAGAAAATATAATACCTATAGAAGTACCGCATAGGGCAAGAGATTTTGATACACATGCGATCCTTTTCAAGGGACAAAACAATAATATTTTTTTCTTACCTGATCACGATACTTGGGAAAAAACATTAGATTTTGTAGGATATGATAATCCAAGGGAATGGTTTAGTTCATTAGATGCAAGTATAATTTTGTTAGATGGCACTTTTTGGGATTCAAATGAGCTTAAAGGCAGAATTCAGGCAGATGTGCTCCATCCTCCAGTAAGTGAAACACTTGATTTAATCGGTCGAAGAGAGGAAGGAGATCCAAGAATTATATTTATTCATTTGAATCATACTAATCCACTTCATTATCCAGATTCTCCTGAATATCAGAAATTATTAGATTTAGGTTGGGAAGTTGGTGAAGAAGGGATGGAGTTCAAGCTCTAATGTTTACCCAAATAAAGAATTTTTTTCACATAACTGTATTGATGAATCTATATTCACTTCGCAATTTTTTGACGGGTAACGGTGCAGTATGGTTAAAATTAAACACAACCGATCTTGAAAATATGGTGGAGAAAACAGTGTCGCATAAATCTCTTAAATTAGAAGGTAAAAATGTGTTGGACTTGGGATGTGGAACTGGAACTATGCTTTCTTATCTCACTAGGGAAGAGAAATGTGTGCCTTATGGTGTGGATCTTATTCGTCTTAATATTCATCAATGCCGTAAGAAAATGAAAGATGGGAAATTTTTCCGTCAAGATCTAATAAATTATTTAGATGAGACTGAACAGAAATTTGATTTGGTTATTTTGTATGGCGTCATTGGTTGTTTTACAGTAGAAAAACAAAGAGTTATAATTGATAAAGTTAGTAACCTTTTGAATTCAGGTGGAGTTCTTTGGATTGGTGCAAATATTTACACAGATTCTAGTTATAAATTCCAAACATATCCCGTTCCAAAGGGATTCTATGAGGAGATATGTGATTCTGATTCATCACTTGAATTAGAAGAGATATCTGAGAAAGAAATTTTTGGTAGCGTTAAATATGATCCAAACCAGACATCAATTTTTTTGTCCAAATCTTCTGAATGAACTTGGTATAACATACATACCAACAAAGAATAATGGTAGTAATGAGTTTTCGTCATCTTCTAATTCAGGAGGGTAGAATTCAGTTAAGTTTCCAATAGATTCGTAGAGGCTTGGACCATTTCCTAAGTAATACATGGCCCCTTGTCTACTTCTTGAATTTTCAGGTGTAGTATCATTTCCAGACGCACAAGTTCCAGTACATCCGTCTGCGATTGCAATGTAAACTCGACCTTCTAAATCAATATGCAAATCGTTGAAATCCAAAAGATTACGGTTTGATCCTCCTATATCTCTACAATCTCCGCTATTCAGACATATACTTCCAACTTGAACAGGATCTGCAGATACTTTTTGTGTATGAAAAATGGGATTTTCGTCTAATGCATTAAGGCTGTAAGTAACATAGAGATAATGACTAACATTTCCAGTTGCATAGTGAGCGTTACCGTCCCATGGCTCACCATCAATATTGGGCTGACCTAGTGCATCTGCATCTTCACTTCCAAGATACGTTATTGCTATTCTACCTGGATCACCTGCAGAAGTGTGAGGGAATGTTGCTGAAATGACTTCTACAGGGCTAATCCTGGTGCTTTCCTGTTCCCATGACTCTCCTGAATCAGTGCTTCTTGACATGTAAACACCTTGATCTGTTCCAACCCATACATTGTAAGCATTAGACTCAGTATCTGTGGCAATTTCTCCATTCTTTCTAGGATTTGGTGTACCTACATCTTGTCCCATTGTTCTTTCTTCCCAAGTAAGGCCATTATCCTTTGAAAAAATGATTGAAGGTGTGGATACCCGAGGAGGTAGATATACAGTACCATCGGGGGCACTCGTTATTGCTCCATGCAAACCACCATTTGCAGTAGCTATCCCAACAAGGTTTCCTCCAACTTCAAAGGAGGCTCCACCATCATAACTGGTATAGCATGAAATGTAAGCTAATTTATTGTAGCAAAAATATACTGCAGTTTCGTAAATACTAGAAGTAACACCACCACCAATACCGTATCCTTCGTCCGTCCATGGACCTGAACCTAGTTTGATGTGGTCATTAACAGGAGCACCAGAGTCATGTGGATTAGCTTCCCAGCTTTCTCCATCATTGTCACTCCATCCAATCCAGGTTGTCCATAATCCCATCATGTGAATATTGAAAATCCTATCAGTTATTGGGTCAACCCATCCATACGGGTCATTTGTGAAAAATGCCTGTGTACCATCGGCTGTATTTTCCCACGTCAGTCCATGATCACATGATCGCATTGGCTTCTCAAATGCTATGAAAAATATACAACCACTTGAAGTAACACCAATACTTGGTTCCGCTCCTTCTTCTCCAACATCGCTAAAAACAAAATCCATAGCCAATGGTTCGCCCTCTATCGCTAATCCATCAGGACCTGTAACGAAAGTTCCGACAGGAATAGTTGGTTCTTCAATAGGCGTTTGTTTCTTTGGTTCATCCTCTAGACAACCAGCAGTACTCATCATTATGAGCATGAAGCAAATTCCTATTACTCTTAAATCGAATTTCATTCTAGTTAATGTATTTGGAGTAACCATCATAACATTTATCCTGAATATTCCCAAGAATCTATTTTAGCATATAATTTGCCTTTTTCCGTTTCATTTATGAATGCTGCATCTATCGCAGTACGTGTGATTCCTAATAAATCCTCAATACTTAAACCAAAATTGGTATGTCCATTTTCATATTCTTTTCCAATATTGGTATGGAAAAAGGGAGGATCATCGGAATTTAACGTAACTTTGCATCCACAATTTCTAAGATATGGGAATGGATGTTCAGAATAATTCTTGTAAACACCTAGAGAAACATTACTTCCAGGACAAATTTCTAGCACAATTCCTTTTTTGATTATTACTTTTACAGCATCTTCATCCTCAGATATTCGAACTCCATGACCTATTCGCGATATAGGCAATTTCTCAATAGCATCAAGTATAGTCTCAGGTCCAAAGTGCTCACCAGCGTGTGTCGTACAAGGATATCCTGCATTCGCAATTTTATCAAAGACAGGTTTGAAATCTTCAAATGTCAAATGGCCTTCATCTCCTCCCATTCCGAATCCAACAAAGTATGGGTGCGGGTTATCTAGAAAAGAATCAGCTACAGACATTGCTTTTTCAGGTCCTAAATGTCTGACACAAGTAACAATTGCTCTTCCAATTATTCCATAATCTTTCTCGGCATCATCAAAAGCGTGTGCTACTCCTTTGACGTGTTCATTGTAACTAATTCCACATTCAGCAGCATGGTCAGGTGAGGTGAAAACTTCAACATAGATTGCCCCTTCCGAGGCACATTTTGCTAGATAATCATATGTTATGTCTCGATAATCTTTTGAGGTGCGTAAGCACAAACTAGCATCATCATAAGCATCCAAAAAACTTGCAAAGTCATCCCATGCATATGTGTTTTCATCTTCAAAGAGATTTGCTGATAATTCAACATTATTACGTTTGGCTATTTTTTTTGCTAAAGAGGGAGGAATTGTACCTTCAAGATGACAATGAAGTTCAGCCTTAGGTAAATCTTTTGGAATCATTACCAGCCATATGTTTCTGTAACTTTCAAACTAGACTTAATTTTGAGAAGCTTTCCAGCCATTGGAATTAAATCAGGATTTTTGATTAATACACCGAACATTTTGTGCCATGGAAGATTTGAATAATTTCTTCCGTCATATATTTCTCCAATTAAGTTTAGTATTCTTTTATCTAGCGAGTAAATCAACTTTGATTGATCAACAAATTTTTGTTTTGTCCATGGTTGTCTTTTCAAAATCCGATCATACCATATATGTGATTCCAAATCAGGATGTAGTGATTTACCACAAGCTTCCCAATACCGGCCTCTCAATTCATGGCAATTAACAGAATGAGATGGTGGAACTAGTTTTCCAGTCCCCAATTCATTTCGTATTGCAATTGCAGCATATTCACCAGACAACATTCCAACATGAACTCCACCTTTTGTGATTGGATTGGTTAATCCAGCAGAGTCTCCTACAACATAAGCATCTTTTGTAGAAAATTGAGGAATAGGTCCATCTCTTGGAATTAATCCTCCATTTTGCTTATCCCCTAAATCGTTATCAATTCGTTTGTCAGGATCGACACTCATATGCTCTCTACAAAAATAATCTAGTCCTTTTTTGGCCCCATTTGTAGCTACGATTCCTACATTGAAAATCTCATCTCTAGGAAATACCCAAATGTACCCATCAGCATACATTGGATCTATGTAAAAGTCAAAGTAGTCCGTATCTGGGAAATCTACATCACTTGTTTTAAATTTGTATTGTAGGCCTGGAAGCAAGCGTAGTTTATCATTGCCTTTTAGTCCAACTTGCGTCACAATATTTGGTACACGCCCTTCCGCAATAACTAGTTGTTTAGCTTTAGCAACCTCTTCATCTTTTGAGAACAGATTCCAATGTCCTTCTTCTTTTGTTACCTTTGTTATTTTCAGATTTTCATGTCTTTCAGCACCAGCAGCCACTGCATCGTCTGAAATAGTTCTGTCTAACCCCCATCTATGTATAGAATATCCCGGAGACATAAGTCCTACAGATTTGCCATTTGGCATTCTTATCCGGTTTCCTTTCACTTCCCTTATTGCCCAGTCTCCAACAGGGTAATTCGTATGCTCAAGTGCTATTTTCCCCAATCCTTCACCACAATGAATTGGGTCGCCCACGCGTTTCTTTCGGTCGAAAGTAATTACAGAATGTCCTGCTTCGGCTAAGCGTAAGGCAGTCATACCGCCGGCAGGCCCTTGACCTACTACTGCGACATCATACATGGGAAGGTCCGATTGCACCATCATAATAAGACTAATCTTTTTTCTTAGAGTCTCTTAAAACAGGTCTTGCTTCACGATAAGAGTCAAGTTTACCGAAATCTAATTCAGAAACGATAACTCCTTCTTCAAAACTGGGGATTTCCGCAATTGTTTTACCACGAGGATCAACAATAACAGATTCACCAGCAAAGGTTAAACTTCCTTGTGTACCAATATTATTTGAATAAGCATAGAAACACGTTGTTTCGATAGCTCTAGCAGGTAAGACTCTATGAAATAAAGGTCTTGAAGTTGTTGGACTTGCAGATAAATTTAGAATTAAGTCAGCTCCATTAATGGCCAAACCCATAGATGTCTCGGGGAAAAAAATATCATAACAAATTTGTATTCCTACTTTTCCAAATGGAGTTTCAAAGACAGGAGTTTGATTTCCTTCACCAAAAAACATCTTTTCTTCAAATGGGCCAAAATTGGGTAAGAATTGTTTACGGTAATGTCCAATGTATCCTTTTGGACCTGTTAGTATAGCTGAATTGAATAATGCTTTTCCAGCTTTCTCTACTATTCCTGTAGCAATGTGGACTTTGTATTTTTTAGCTAATTTCTCAATACCATTTTGTGCTTTACTCGAACTTGGAATCATCTCAGCTACTTTGTTGTAATTATCCCTTAAATTATATCCAGTTATGAATAATTCAGGAAATGCAATTAAATCTAATTTTTTGTTACATTTACTTTGAGCATATTTAATCAGTTTTTCCATGATCTCGATATTTTTTTCAATATCTCCGAGTACGACAGGTGCTTGTGCTAGAGCCAAATGCATAAGTCCCATTTGGGCCCCGTAATAATAGATACTATTGCTTAATTTCAATAAGGGCATCGTTATGAATATGTTGTGAAGCTCTTACCTGATACACTAACTATTATTCAGAAATTTATTGAAACACGTGTGAAAGAAGCAGGCGCTAAAGGGGTTGTTTTAGGTCTCTCAGGCGGTATAGATTCAGCTACAACTTTAGCTTTGGCAGTTTCGTCATTAGGTAGTAAGAATGTTAAAGGTTTAATCATGCCTTTTAAAGAATCTGAATCTATTTCTTTAGCTACAAAACATGCAAATTCATTGAATGTTGAAGTCAGAAAATATGATATTTCCTCAATAGTTGGTAATTATAAAGAAGTTTCAGATTCTTATTCTTCTAAAGCTTCAGAAGGAAATTTACATTCTCGAATTCGAATGTCTCTTTTGTATGGAGAAGCATTTTCGTCAAATCATTTAGTAATTGGAACATCAAATAAATCTGAACTTTTAGTTGGATATTATACTAAATGGGGGGACGGTGCCTCTGATTTTTTACCGATGGGCGATCTGTATAAATCACAAGTATACACTTTAGCAAAATTATTAGGCGTACCAACTGAGATTTTAGAACGTATTCCAACAGCAGAACTTTGGGATGGTCAAAGTGATGAAGAAGAATTAGGTATATCCTATGAATCTCTGGATAAAATATTGTTGGGTTTAGAGAAGCAATTATCTAGTGAAGACTTAGCAAAAAGCACTGGAATTGTCATAGAATCAATCAAAAGAATTGATGATTTAGTAAAACGCACAATCCACAAACGTGTTTTTCCTCCAGTTTGCAAAATAGGCCGTAGAACTGTTGGTTTGGATTGGCGGGAAACGATAGGAAGTACATAAACCTAAAATTTAGTTATTACGTCAAAAGACGAATTGATAAAATAACATATTTTATTGTTTAATACTGTGGAACCAACATCGCTTTTTTGGCAGGTTCTACCATTTTTTTAACTTTTTTAGGGTGGTAGTACTAGTAAAAATGGTAAAAAAGTATTTTTTTTGTAGTTATGTAACGTTTATTATATAGTACCTTAATAGCGGCAGACCGATGAAATTAATACATATGAAAACACAGTATGCCTCACTTTTGCCACCTTGGGGGGTGGCCTAATTGCCAGCAAAAGTAAACGGTTTGAAAATCGAACGTAAATTTACCGAGAGTGGGCAGGATCCATTTAAAAAATTAAATTGGACTAAAAGAAACGTAGAAATTAGAAACTTTGACGGTTCAGTTGCGTTTTCAATGAAAGGCGTCAACCTTCCAGATAATTATAGTCAGGTTGCAGCTAATGTTCTTTCACAAAAATATCTAAGAAAGGCAGGCATTCCTAAGAAGTTGAAGAAAGTCCGAGAAAAGGGCGTTCCTATTTGGCTTCAGAGAAGTGTTCCAGATGATAAGGCCATGGAAGGTTTACCTGAATCTGAAAAGTATGGCGAAGAAGTAGATGGTCGTCAAACTTTCCGAAGGTTGGCAGGTACTTGGACTTATTGGGGTTGGAAACATGGTTACTTTGCAAGTGAAGAAGATGCTAGAGCATATTATGATGAAATGTGTTTCATGCTTGCTTCCCAAAGAGCATCTCCCAATTCACCACAATGGTTCAATACAGGATTGAATTGGGCTTATGGAATTGAGGGTCCAGCACAGGGCCACTATTTTGTTAATCCAGATACAGAAGATCTTGAAAGGTCTGTAAATGCTTATGAGCATCCACAACCTCATGCATGTTTTATTCAATCTGTTTCAGATGATTTAGTTAATGAGGGTGGAATTATGGATTTGTGGACTCGTGAAGCACGGTTATTCAAATTTGGTTCAGGTACGGGAAGTAATTTTTCAAAGATAAGAGGAGAGGGTGAGCCATTGTCAGGAGGAGGTATGTCCTCAGGCCTTATGTCCTTCTTGAGAATTGGAGATAGAGCTGCAGGTGCTATCAAGTCAGGCGGAACAACACGTAGGGCAGCTAAGATGGTTAGTCTAGATATGAATCATCCAGACATTGAAGCTTTTATTAATTGGAAAATGACTGAGGAAGAGAAAGTAGCAGCACTTGTTGCAGGTTCTCAGCATCTTCAGAACCATGGTAATGAAATATTAGCTGCAATACAAGCTTATGATGATGATGAAGAACGCTTTAATCAAAGTAAGAATAAACCATTAGCTATAGCTATAAATTCAGCTTTGAAAGCATATATACCTGAAAATTTGATAGCAAGAGTTCTTGAATTAGGAGAGCAAGGTTATAAACATATTGAAATTGATACTTATGATACTTCATGGGAAGGTGAAGCTTATTCTACAGTATCTGGTCAAAATAGTAATAATTCGGTGAGAGTAAGTAACGACTTTATGCATTCTGTTATAGATGATAAGGATTGGAATCTTTTTTGGCGTACAGAATTAGATGATGCTAAAGAACAAGGTAGAGCACCTAAACCATGTAAAACTCTTGCAGCTAATGACCTTTGGAACACTATTGCTAGAGCAGCCTGGTCTTGTGCAGATCCAGGGTTACAATACGATACGACAATTAATGAATGGCACACTTGCTCACCAGACGGACCAATTAACGGCAGTAATCCATGTTCTGAATATATGTTCTTGGATGATACTGCATGTAATTTAGCTAGTTTGAATTTAGTTAAGTATTATGATGGAGAAACAACAAAATTCAATACTGAAGAATATTCTCATTCTATCCGTCTTTGGACTGTAGCTCTTGAAGTTTCAGTTCTTATGGCTCAATTCCCATCTGCAGAAATTGCACGGCGCAGTTATGATTATAGAACATTAGGATTAGGGTATGCAAATATTGGTTCATTGTTGATGCGTATGGGAATACCTTACGATGACAATAGAGCTTCAGCAATATGTGGAGCTTTAACTTCAGTTATGGGGGGTGTATCATATGCAACTAGTGCAGAAATGGCCTCTGTCAAAGGCCCATTCCCAAGATATAAAAATAATAAAGACAATATGCTTAGAGTCATGAGAAATCATCGTAGAGCTTCTTACAATACTCCTGATGAAGAATATGAGGCTCTCACAGTCAAACCTAGAGGTATAGATCCTAATTATTGCCCTGAATATCTGCTAACTTCAGCAAGAGAATGCTGGGACCAAGCTCTTGAATTAGGTGAAAAGTATGGTTTCCGTAACGCTCAGTCTACAGTTATTGCACCTACTGGAACTATTGGAATTGTAATGGATTGTGATACTACAGGAATAGAACCGGACTTCGCTCTTGTAAAATTCAAGACGTTGGCAGGTGGTGGAATGCTTAGAATAATTAATCAGTCAGTTCCAGTTGCATTAGATCGTTTAGGATATGATCATACACAGTCTAAAGAAATTGTGGATTATATTGTAGGCTCAGAAACACTTGAGAATTCTCCAGAAATTAATCCAGAGTCACTAAAAAAGAAAGGCTTGACACCAGACATTATAAAATCCTTAGAATCACAAATATCAAATTTCACGTCTATGAACCATTTAATCACAGTGTCATCAGTCGGTTCTGATTTTTGTACTTCTAAATTGAGAGTTAGTGATTCACAAGCAGAAGACTGGAGCTTCGATCTTTTATCACATTTAGGATTTACTCAAGAACAAATTGATTCTGCAAATGATTATGTGTTTGGTAGATTAACTATAGAGGGAGCACCTCATATCAAGGAGAACGATTTAGCTGTATTTGATTGTGCAAATAAGTGTGGCCAGTATGGCACACGTTCTATAGCTTGGAATGCTCACATCAATATAATGTCTGCAGCTCAACCATTCATTTCAGGAGCAATATCTAAGACAATCAACATGCCACATGAATCTACAATTGAAGATATCAAACAAGCATATATGGATTCATGGAGAGGTATGATTAAGGCAAATGCCTTGTATAGGGACAGTTCAAAATTGAGTCAGCCACTTATGTCAGGAACTGTTCTGAAAGTAAATATTGAGGAGGAAGAAAGTTTAGCTGAAGGGTTGATGAGTGCAGAAAAAGCAGTTGAGGTTATGGCCGATTCTTTACCAGTTCCAGAGGCAGAACCTTTAGCACGAAAAATAGTTACTAGATATATTGCCCAGAGAAGGAAGTTACCCAATAAGAGAACAAGTTATATCCAAAAAGCAAAGATTGGCGGACATAATGTGTACTTACACACGGGAGAGTATGAGGATGGTACTTTAGGTGAGATTTTCATTGATATGCATAAAGAAGGGGCCGCTTTCAAAGCTTTAACGAATGCTTTTGCAATTGCAGTTAGTTTAGGATTACAACACGGCGTTCCTCTCAAAGAATTTGTAGATGCATTTGTGTTTACGCGATTTGAACCTAATGGTCCTGTAATTGGTAACGAGCGTATAAAAATGTCAACAAGTATTTTGGATTATATATTCAGAGATTTAGCAGTCAATTATCTTGATAGAAATGATTTAGCTCATGTAAAACCCGAGGATTTGAAACCAGATATTGTTCGTTCAGAAGGAGAAGCCGAAACAGAACAGAATCTAAATTCAGGTCTAAATCCATCAGGTTTGTCAACGGAAGGTCATGAAATTCAACTTACGCTGGAAGAAGTAGAACCAGCTAGAGCAGATACCTCAACATTGCAAATGGATTTGAGCGGTTCAACAGTGGCACCAATTCCTTCAGGCTCTGGGGATTCAGATGTAGAAGAAGCTAGTAAATTTGGTTTTGAGGGTGAT
>CACALG010000014.1 GCA_902533295.1 uncultured marine group III euryarchaeote
TTTCCCTACAAAGACAAGTATTTTGTGTAATTGGTGCGAATTCAAGGCGCAGTGCCCAGAGTATTCCCATCAGTATGCTTCTGAGAATGTTGTACCTGTATTAGACACAACAACAATGACTGCAGCGCAAGCAGCTGAAACAGTGGACAAATTAGTTGAATTAAAAGAAAAGAAGAAAACCCTTTCTGCAGATATGGATGCAATGATTGAAACTTTAGAATCTAAGTTAATTACTTATTCGAAAGAATCAGGCCATAGTTCAGTTTTTGGAAAAGACTATAAGGCTAGTTTCAAAGAAGCAGAAGCATTCAAAGCACCAGGTCAAAAAGATTTGAGAAGGTATAATTTAGAATCGGTACTTGAAGAAATGGATTTATTAGATTCTTTTCAACAAACCTCACTCTCGTGGTCTCGTTTGAAATCAAAATTGAAATCCGATGATTTAACTCCTGAACAAAAAGCAAAGATTTTAGAAAATATGGATGTAGAGAAAGCTACAACCTTCACATTGAAAAAATTATAATTTACAAACATAATCATTATATGTACGCTTATAACTTTTGGTAAGCCCCGGCAGTCGGAGAGAGTCTACATTTACTTTCCCTCATTCCACCCCGGGGCAACTTGATCCAATGCCGGCAGTATCTATAGAAAGAGCAAAAGCTGTACTTTCTGAGTTTGTGCTAGTTAACCAAGAGACAAGTATTGACAAACTTGTTCTCGGAAAAGAAAATTACACTAAATTCGTGAATGAATTTTGGACTGCAAAGCAAAGGCAAGCAAACTCAATACATGAAATTTCCTATAGAGCTTGTTACAAACCACAATTACCGCGTTTCTTTATTGATATTTTTACAGAAAGAGGTGATATAGTTTATGATCCATTTGCTGGAAGAGGAACAACACTTATCGAAGCTGCACTTATGGGTCGAAATATAGTTAGCAATGATGTCAATCCATTAAGTGCTATTCTGACTAGACCTCGATTAAATATTCCTACAATCAGTGAAATTGAGAATCGTTTAGATGAAATAGAATTTGAATCAACTGAGGCTGATATCGATTTGTCCATGTTTTTCAATAAAAAAACCGAATATGAGATTGTTTCTTTGAAAAATAGATTACTAGATTCAGATGTAGATAATTGGATTAGAATGGTTTCTACCAATCGTTTAACAGGACATTCAGCAGGTTTCTTTTCAGGATATACATTACCACCTAATCAAGCCGCTAGTCAGAAGAGTCAAAGATTGATTAATACTAGATTAGAACTAGTTCCTCCATACAAAAATACTAAAGAGATAATTCTTAAAAAGTCAAAAAGTCTTTTGAGAAATATAAATTCAAAATTAAGGAAGGATTTAAAGGTAATTAGTTCAAATTCCATTTTTTCGAGCTTAGATTCTAGAAAAACATTACATATTGAAAATGATTCTATTAATCTTACAGTAACTTCACCTCCATTTCTGAATATAGTAAAATATGCAGCCGATAATTGGTTAAGATGCTGGTTCAATGATATAGATGCTTCAGAAGTTGAATCTAGAATATCATTGTGTCCAAGTGTTGGGAGTTGGTCAGAAATTATGAGCAGTGTATTTGATGAACTCCATAGAATTACGATTCCAGGAGGTTGGGTTGCATTTGAGGTTGGTGAAGTGAATAATGGTAAAATAAAATTAGATGAACACGTGGTTCCATTAGGTTTAGAATCAGGTTTTGTCTGTGCAGGAGTAATGGTTAATTCACAAAATTTTACAAAAACTTCTAACATTTGGGGAGTTAATAATATGAAAATAGGAACAAATACAAATCGTATTGTTTTATTTCACAAACCTAAATAAAGGAGCGTAGTTTCTAAACTTTGATGCAGAAATTTTGGGTTTTGATAATAGCATTCTTGGTCACACCATCATTAAGCGGGTGTCTTGAGGCTGAGGATAAAAGGACTATAATAGAGGAACCAGGAATTTTTGATTTTGGTAAAGATATTCCTGAAACTACATGGTATCATTATGCAGGTGGAATTAATGCACTTGATGTGGTAAATACTAATTTAACAGGAAATAATTTTCCTTTTTGGACACAAGGTAGTTATTATGGAATAGGTTTGACAACATTTGAACCTACAATGGGAATCACAACTAATGATAATTTGTACATGACAAGTTGGGGTAATGGTCCTGCAGGGTCAACTGCAATAGTTCAATGCACTGGCCTTATAGAAATGAAAAATTTGTCAGATTATAATTGTGCAAATGTTTACGACCCTATATCACCCGTGCCCAATAGCAATGATCCTTATGTTTACGTCGATAGATGGACTGATAGAATAATGAAGTTTGATATGCATGCATTAGCAGGTATGACTGTTGAATGGTCTGATAATGATGGAGCATCCTGGTCTCTACCAACATTTGCTACATCCTATTCAGTTCAAGATCATCAAACTATTGGTTCATCACCTTATCCGGCCTTCAACCATCCAACCACATGGGTTTTCTGTGTAAATGGTAATTGGGAAGCTCCGTTATGCTCGTCAAGTTTTGATGGAGGCTTAACATGGACTCCCGAGGTACCGGGCGCACCTTTAGGTTGTAATAGTGGAGGACTTAGCGCACATATAGAAGGTGCAGAAAACGGCAATTTCTATAGAGGAAATGTAGGTTGTAGCGGTAGTGGTTATTCCATTTATCGAAGTACTGATGGTGGATTCACATGGACAGAACATCCTTTACCTACTGAGGAATCGGGAACTGCCGATACATGGAATTTTGAAGAGGCACAAGTTGCTATCGATGAAGAGAACAACGTTCACGCAATGTGGATGGGAATTGACAATATGCCCTATTATGCATATTCTAGAGATAATGGCGATTCATGGAGTAATGCTATGATGATAGCCCCACCTATTGGACTTGTTGGTACAGGATTTCCAGTAGTTACAGCAGGTTCTGAAGGACGTGTAGCATTTGGTTATGTTGGAGATATAGGGAATCAAACATGGCATGGATACATGACTATTTTGACAGATGCCTTTTCAGACAATCCACTTTTTACAACTGTGCAAGTTAATCAACCAGATGACCCTATAGATAGTAGTAATGCATATCCTGAAGGGTGTGGTTATGAGCGATGTGGTGGTTTAGGAGATTTTTTGGATATGGCTGTTGATCAGTATGGAAGGCCCTGGTTCAGTTTGGCAAATAATGATCAAGGAGAAATTGGAATTTTTGCAACAATTACTGATGGCCCCACCCTTAGAGGCGATCTAACAGAATTGAGTCCGATGCCATTAGGTGGAACGTTGTCTCTTTAGATTTCTTGTATGAAAAAAGCAACAGAAGTTTTTGGTGAATGGGCAGTTCAAGGCAAAGACAAAGGAATGGAAGAATCCCATGCACTTCCAGTAGGTGAAATGCTCGATTTTTCATTGTCTAAAAAAAAGAATAAATTTACTTTTTTAGATTTAGGTTGTGGTAATGGTTGGGTAGTACGTAAAGTTGCTAAAAATCCATTGTGTAGTAGGGCAGTCGGAATAGATGGAGCTGAAAAAATGATATCAAATGCAAAATCTTTGAGTAGTGATAGCACAGATTATATTTTAGCAGACATAGACCTTTTTCAATCCAAAGAAAAATATGACATTATACATTCAATGGAAGTTCTGTATTATTTGAAGAATCCGAAAGAAGCAATCAAAAAAATATCAGAAGATTGGTTGAAGAATACTGGACGATTAATAATAGGTATAGATCATTATTATGAAAATTTTGATTCTCATTCATGGCAAGAAAAAGTTGGTACTCGTATGCTTATGTTGAAAGAGAAAGAATGGCTCAATATGTTCAAAGCTGCGGGCTTTAAACAAATAGAAAGTTGGCGTGCAAATAAGACCCCTAATTGGGAAGGGACTTTGGTTATAACTGGAATAAAATAATTAGATATATGTTTTACCAGGTATCTTCATAGCTTCTCTGATATCTTTCAAACCTTGGGTTGAGTTTTCTGAGTTTGCAGTTTCTAAATCCAAATACAGTAATTCATCAATGCCATCACAGGTATTATTCATTTCTTCTTCAGTCAAAGGTTCACTTGTTTCAAACAAAAATAAAACATACCATCGGTCTTTTTCTTCATCGTAATGAGACTGAGATCCTACTGAATTTATATCTCTATCTTTAATCTCCAATTCTTCAGTTAGTATCCGATGTCCAGCTTCCTCAGGGTGTTCACCAAATTCCATAGCAACTCCAGGGATGTAATATTTTCCAGCAGCATACGATTCTGCATCTTTTGAAACTTTTTCCACCATAATGTGACCATTTTCATTTTTATTTATTAATTGGGCTTGGAGTAAAACTAAATTCTTTGCATTATAGTCAATTTCATTTTGTTTTACAGCATAGGCCAATGTATTTTCGTTTGACATAATCACAAATTTAGACGAGTCTATTTCAAAGTTAAATTTTATGCACTAGGTAGGTAATTTAATATACTAAAATATCAAGAAACGAATGGGATTGTGGGCATTTTATACACACCGATTTGCGTCCTAAATCGTCGTTCTACAGTCCCAATTTTATTAAGCAGTGAAAACTCTATTAACATCAACCATTGCACACTGTGGAAGAGAGCAAAGAACAGTACCAGAGTCTTGCCGAATCGATAATTCAAATATCGACACCAAATATTGATTTAGAAGCTCTTTCAAAAATAGACAATTTTGAAAGAGGAATTGATGCTTTTTCCCTTTATAATTCAGTATATCTAGAAATAATTGCATATGAAGAAGATGTAGTTAAACAAGAACAGGCAGCAACATTACTAGGTTCTTTTAATCATCATCATCTTGAATCTCAAAAGATATTGACTAACTCAATTTACCAATCTTTTTGTGGAAATTACAATATAGCTTATTCACTTCTTAGAAGTTTCATAGAGTGCCATCTTCGAGGCGTTTTCCTAAATCAATTAGCACTATCTCAGCACGAGTCAGGCCTTTGGAAAGTAAAGCTTTCTTCGGCAGTACAGGACAGCTATGGTAATTTAATAAATGATTTGAAAAATTATAGAGCTAATAGAGATAAGATATTAGATAATGCACAATTTCTAGATATGATTTCCGGATTAAGGCAAGAACTAAGTTTTAGCGATCTTTTAAAAGAATTGATTTCATGGGAATTAACCAATCCTGAGAAAAATTATCATAATTTCCGTAATTATTCTAGATATGGGAAATTATCTGGTTATGCACATTCTGAAGAAAAGACACACGATATTTCAAGATTGAAGAAATATTTTGGTAATGATGATCAGAAAGCAATAATCAGTGAATCATTACTAGTTCCACAATTAAGTAAAGAATATTTGAGTGACATGTGTTGCGTCGTAGATGCATCAATGGTTGTAATGTTCAATTTTATATCTCGCGTTTTAACATTTGATTTTTATTCTGGTTTTGATGACTTTATAACTGATCTAAAAGAAGATACAAGATTCAATAGTGCCCATCTGAATTATTGTACAAAATGGATGTCAGCTTATTTAGAATCAGATTAGTTTAATTTATCTTCTAATTCAATAGTTAATTGCTCTAATAATTCTTCTAAATTATCACTTTTCAATGACATCACATTTGGTGTAATTCCCTCTACTCGTGCTTCAAATTCACCTTCATTGCGTAAGATTTCTATGTCACAGAAGAACTCTGCCATATTTTGCCCGAATTTCAGTTATATTTAACATTTACGATAGGTTAAGTTGCAGAACAAATATTCTTTTCAACATTGTAATTTACATCTTCAAGGGCTCTCCAAGCATTCATTCCTCTGTCTTTAGGAGAGTTTGTATAATGTTGATCTTTATCAGAATTATATTCCATTAATTCACTGATTGTTCTCCAACCAATTTGATCCATTGGCACAACAACAGTTCCGTTTGGGAAATCACTTCTTGGGAAAAAATTTTCATAATGTATCGAAGTCACACTATCACTATCTGTTTTAGTACCTAAATAGAAACCATGATCTCTCAAAATACGAATAGTTTCAGTAGCTGCAGAATCACTACACTCAAATAAATAAGCATAAACGATGTCGTTACCTTCTTGCCCCTCGTCATCTGACGATTGTCTGGCTTCCAAGTAATAATTAGGATTCCCTACAACTTCATCAATTACAGCTAGTGCAGCCCATGCTTGTAACCTAACTCTTTCAGAATATTCTTCTGAAACTGCAGATTCAAAAAGTAGGCTTACTGAGCCATGTACTGCAAAATGGTTGCGATGTATGCTTGAATCTTGTGAACTTGTTGTTGGAGGATAATTAGTCACACTTCCAAAGCCCCATTCATCGTTTATTGATTCTATAACAACTGATTCAAGTTGATATGAGGCTATCATAACATCATGGTGTGTAACTGGATTTTGAGGTGCTGCAACTTGAAAAATTATGCTTCCTACACCACCAAATTCATGCATATCTACAGTAACTGAAGGATGGATACTATGAAATGCTCGATGCATAGCTTTACCTTCGGGTTCAAGCAATTTCATATGATCACGGTTAAGATCAGTTCCGTTAGCATTTCCTCTAGTTCCATTTTCTCTTCCATCTGGATTAACCATTACAAGTACAGCAAGGTTAATCTTATTCAAGATAGGATCTATTTCTTCAGGAATTGCTCTTGCAAAATGTCTAACCATTAGGTATGCCGAATCAACGGATGCTGGCTCATTACCATGTTGAGCAGCTACAAAATATACTGTTGGAACGGCAGAATCATAATCGCCAAACTCAATCAAAAGTAAAGGTTGACCATTTAGGCTATATCCTACTTCAGTAAAATTTGTAATTCGAGGACTTTTTCTAAGTTCATACGTCAAATTTGTAATATCGGTAGCAGAGGTTTGATTTTCAGGTATATCTTCCCATAAGTCCTCAATTGTCAAATCAAATACAAAGGGTTCTTCAATAACTTCATCCTCACCAAACAATCCATCAGGTCCAAGACATCCTGTTGTTATTAGTATAATCATCAATCCAGTTGGAATAATTGGTCTCATTTCAGCCTATAGGATTGATATACTAGGTATAGATAAAGTCAGGGGTTCATTTCATAAAAACACTTGACTGGTACAAAACGTGGACAACCCAATCGATTTGATAGCATTTTTGATTCTTTCAATAGGAATCTTGATTTTATCTTATCCACTTTTTCTTTTAGTGATACAAAGAGCCACAGATCACAAATCTAGTGACTTGCTTTTGGTAGGTTTCATTGTCCTTTTAGGTTTGGCATTAATTCTTGCACTTTGGGCAGTATATTTTGCCAAAACTTCTCCAGAATTATTGTGGCCATTTGCAGCATTCACACTTTTATTTAGATATATATCTCCACTAATTCTAGTTCGATTGATAATGAAATGGCGAGATTCAGATTCTATAATCCTGACTTCATCAGCAAGAATATTTGCGGATTCTTTTCCAGGAATAGCAATGGTAATGGGTACATTCATCTTTTTGTCTCCTAATATGGAATTCAATAGTTCAGAAAATATTGAATTAGGAATTGCTACCGCCTTAGCGATTTTCACCTTCACTCAATTTTATCTTTTTCTCTTTGTAGGATATATGAGAGCAGGTAATCTCCCATCAGCCTGGATTTCAGGTTTTTTCATAGGTATTGGTTTAGTTGTTATGGTTCCTCATTATCTTGAAGGATTCGATTCATATTTTACAATAACATCTTCATTAGGTTGGTTTACAGGAGCACTGATTATGTATTATGGTAATCAAAAACCATACTCTGATTATTTGAAGAAAATTGGTTGGTAGATTATGGCAAATCCTTCATTGTTCAAAATATATGGCTCACTTATTCTGGTTCAATTAATTTTTGGTTTTCATTATCTTACAACCTCCATTATTGTAGAGAGAATCGATGCATTTGAATGGACTGCAATAAGGATATTTTTTGCAGGTGTTCTAATGGCTTTAATTTATAGGCATAGGATTCTTAATTTTCCAAAAGGGAAAGAATGGAATTTTCTAATTATATTATCCTTGCTTGGTATTGTTCTTAATACGGCATTCTTCACTAAGGGTTTAGAGTATACAACACCAGCTCACGCGTCACTAATAAGTTGTATGATTCCAGTTATGACTCTTGTCTTCGCTTGGCTTTTAGGCAAAGAAGAAATGAACAAATACAAATCTTTGTCTATATTGGTTGCAATGAGCGGAGCTCTCATTTTGTTTGGAATAGATGATTTAGATATACGTAGCGAGTTGTTTTTTGGAGATATTCTTATTTTTATCAATTTTTCTTGTTTTGGTTTATTTCTGGTTTTATCAAAATCGATGATAGAGCATCATTCATCTTTGGGTCTTACTGTTCTAGTTATGTCACTTGGTTCAGTAATTCTTCTGCCTTTTTCAGTTAAAGGTATTTATCTAAATTATGACTTATGGTTAAGCCAACCATGGTGGATTTGGTTTGCAGCATTTTATTCGATATTCTTTGCTACGGTTGTTACATATTCTTTGAACTACTATGCAATGGGATTTGTTGAATCTTCTAAAGTTGCTTTATTCATATATTTACAACCAGTAGTTGCAGGATCATTATCAGTATTATTAGGAAGGGAAGAGATAACAGTTAGATTACTAGTGTCAAGTGCACTTATTATGTTTGGCCTCTTATTATCAACAATAGAAACTAAATCAACTTCTAAACTTAGTTAAAAGATTATCGAGACTTTTCTTATCAGGTCTCATCATCTCATCAGGTAAATTTGCCAAGGGAGTATCTACCAAATTTTCACTTTCATCTAGTGTTTCCATGCCTTCTTCAAAATAGAGTAGCCCAGTTACGTGCTTTTCTTTTACATCGGCCTTATGAATTGCCTCTAAGGCCATAACTCTGTCTGAAACATCATGTTCTTCACTAATCGTCTCTAAACGAATATATGATCCATCATGCAATTTGACATCCTTGTATCCTCCTGATGGGACTTCTACTTCTTCAATAGGATTGAAATGAGGAATATAGTCTAAAGTATGAAGTTCAGTGTCATTATTTTTAACATACCTGAAGGATTTGTAAGATTCATCATTATTATTGAAAGTTACACAAGGAGATATAACATCAATTATTGCCATTCCTCGATGAGACATTCCGGCCCTAACAAGGGCAGTTAATTGTTTTCTTGAACCTGAAAAAGAGCGTGCAACAAAAGAACATCCAAGATTTATAGCCATAGCACAAAGATCTATTTGTTTCATTAAATTTGGATTTCCTTTTCTCTTTTTTGAACCTTCTTCAGCAGTTGCTGAATATTGGCCTTTAGTTAATCCATAAACTCCATTATTCTCAATTATATACAACATGTTGAGATTTCTTCGAATAGCATGAATAAATTGACCAACACCAATACTTGCAGTATCTCCATCTCCAGAAACTGCTAAGAAATTAAGATCTTTATTTGCCATATTTGCACCAGTAGTTACAGAAGGCATTCTACCATGGGCTGTGTTGAACCCGTGACTTTGGCTTAGGAAATATGCTGGAGTTTTACTAGAACATCCGATTCCAGACATTTTAGCAATTCCTGCAGGTTCAATCGCATTTTGCCAAGCGGCATTAATGATAACATTTGAGATTGCATCATGCCCACAACCGGGGCAGAGTGTAGACTTACCACCACGATAGTCATCCATCGGCAAGTTCAGTTTGTTTACTTTTCCAGCCATATTATGATACCTCAAACGATTCTAGTGTCCCTATTATGGCTTCCGCATATTCGGCAGCTCTAGGTGGCAGCCCATCACTAAATGCAACAGAGTACAACTTCGGAACTAATTCAGTTGCAATTTCTTTTCGTAAAATACCATACATTTGCCCATCTCGGTTAATTTCTAGAACAATTACTTTGTCGTGCCTTCTAACAAATTCATCAATTTCTAATGAAAGTGGTAAAGCTCTAACTCTACACTGTGAAACTTTCATTCCTGTTGATTCTAAAATATCGTCTATTTCTTGAATTGTATTCTCCATAGAACCGTAATAAATTATTCCGACATCAAGTTCTTTTTCTTCACGGAGAATTGGTTGAGGTAAATCACCTCTAGCTCCTTCAATTTTTCTTTTTAGACGAGTCATATTATCTCGGTAAATATCTGCTTTTTCAGAGTAAACTCCGTCTTCATCATGCCCAGTTCCTCTTGATAAAATAGGCTCTAAACCACTTCCTGGAAGAGTTCGGTATGGAATCCCATCACCATCAATATCTCTATATCTTCCATAATTTTTTATTTTAGCCAATTCTTCTTTGGTTCGTAAAACTTTGCCACGATTTATAGGTGTATCAGGATATTCAAATCCGTTGGATACCCATTGATTCATTCCTAAATCTAAATCTGTGAAACCAAAGACCATGGTTTGATACTTTTCAGCATAGTCGAAAGCTTTCCAACCAAATTCAAAACACTCATCAACATTTCCAGGAATTAAAACGATATGTTGTGTATCTCCATGACTGGCTTCATACAACATAGAAATATCTCCTTGTTGAGTCCTTGTTGGTAAACCAGTTGAAGGGCCAACACGTGTTACATCCCAAATTACACCAGGTATTTCAGAATAGTAAGACAATCCAATAAGTTCAGACATCAGTGATATTCCGGGTCCACTGGTACATGTCATTCCACGTGCACCCGCCCAGCCAGCGCCTAGGACCATACCGACTGCTGCCAATTCGTCTTCAGCCTGTATAACCGCACATGTTGCTTTACCGTCTTTATCAGTTCTAAGTTTTGGAACATACGCTTCAATTGACTCAGCAAGAGAAGATGAAGGAGTAATTGGATACCAAGATAGCATATTGATACCCCCATAAATGGAACCGAGTGCAAGAGCATCATTTCCTTCAATCAAGAACTGCTTTTCATCTCTTTTTCTAACTTCAACATAATATGGATCTTTTTTCTTAAGTTCATTCTTGAAATGTTCACGGCCTAAAATTGAAGCTTGAGAATTAATTTCAATTGCTTTTTCTTTCCCCCCAAATTGCTTACTGATAGCATCTTCAATAATATCTTGAGGAATTTCAAGCATTTCGGCCATTATTCCTACGTAAATCATATTAGATACTAATTTAGCTAATTTTGGATTTAGTGTACGTGCCATTTGAGTCATTGATGCAGGATATAGGACTAAATCATCACGCTCAACCGGGGCTTTTACATCAGTATTATAAATTACAACAGTACCTGGACTTAATTCATCCAAATCATCTGCCCAAGTATCTATATTCATTAAAACTTGAATATGAGTTTCATCTCCAGGAGCTTGATACCCGTGGTCGCTTACCCGAACAATATACCATGTTGGTAGACCTGCAATATTTGAAGGGAAGAGATTTTTTCCTGAAACGTGAGTTCCCATACGAAATAGACTATTAAGAAGAATCAAATTAGCACTCTGAGAGCCAGTACCATTAGCGGTAGCAATGTTTATGGTGAAATCGTTTACTATTTTTTCCATTGACTGTGTCGTACGGGTGATATTGTATCACAGAATACGGCTGGTTATACAGCTAACGAACTGTTATTAAGGGTTATTACTCAGTGACTAAATAGCAGAAAAATGACAGAGTCCCTTGAGTTTGATGTAGTAGTTATAGGTGCAGGCATCGTTGGTTTAGCGATTGCTAATGAGTTATGTGAGAAATTTAACAATGTTCTTGTATTAGATAAAGAGTCAGATTTTGGTCAACATGTTTCAAGTAGACATAGCGGGGTTATTCATTCAGGAATTTATTATAAACCCAATAGCCTAAAAGCCAAACTTTGTGTTAAGGGTAATGAGTTAATTTATGAGATTGCAAAGAAGAATGATATAGATTATTTAAATTGTGGTAAATTAGTTGTTGGCCACAATGAGGCCGATCTTCAAAAATTAAATAATTTGAGAGATAATGCTGCCGAAAATGGAGTTCAAAATGTAGAGTTATTATCTTACAAAGAGGCTTCAAAAATTCAACCAGGAATAAAATGCCAAAATGCTTTGTGGGTTCCATCAACAGGAATAATAGACTCGCACGGGTTAATGAATTGTTTAGAAAAGCAAATAATAAAAAAAGCAGGCATCGTATATTATAATTCGGAAGTCTTTTCCATAGACGTTTTTGACAACATTTACATAATTTCAGTTAAGAATCAAGATATAAAAATAAAATCGCCAGTAGTAGTAAATTCAGCAGGATTATGGTGTGATAATATCTCTACCATGGTGGGGATAAAGAAATATAAAATCCATTATTGTAAAGGAGACTACTATCAATCAAATACATACAAAAATTTGAAATGTTTAATTTATCCTTTACCTGAAAAAATAGGTTTAGGAATCCATACAGTTTTGCAATTAGACGGTTCAGTTTCCTTTGGGCCTAATGCATATTATGTCAATAAAATTGGTTATGAGATAGATAACAGTAATTTAGATTCTTTTTATTCATCAATAAATAAATATTTAGATATTGAAAAGGATGATTTGTATGTAGACTATACTGGAATTAGGCCCAAATCCTACGGATTTAATGAAGAATCTAACGATTTTATTATAAAAAATGAAGTAGATTCTGGATTTCCTAATTTTATTAATTTAGTCGGAATCGAGTCTCCAGGTTTAACATCATGTTTAGCAATAGGAAAGTATGTAAAGGGTTTATTAATTTAGTATGAGTTTAACCATAGATATTTTGTTACTTTTTATTATAATTTTTATTCTTACAATTGTTCAGTCAGTGTTTGGTGTTGGATTATTATTATTTGGTACGCCTACTCTTTTATTACTAGACTATTCATTCATTGAAACATTATCCTGTCTTACACCTTGTTCAATAATGGTAAGTAGTTTACAAGTTCATAGTAAATGGAATCAAATTAAATTATATCGTTTTAATGTCTTTTATTATCTTTTACCAATGGTTGTAATTGGTTTATTGATAATTTTGTATATTCCCGTAATAAATATTTACCTTATTATAGGTTTAATGCTTCTATTAAACTCATTTGTACGCCTCCTACCTTCATTAAATGAATCAATAGGTAATTTTCTTGCTAAAAATTTTAAGATAGGGATGGCGATTATTGGTCTCATTCATGGATTAACGAATTTGGGGGGCGCCCCCTTAGTTGCAATTACTAATAGTATATTTAATAAAAAAATAACAATCCAATCAAATATAGCATACGCATATCTTACTATGGCTCTAGTTCAGGTATTAATTTTAATCATCACTGATGAATTTATCTTTAATGTAATTGTATTATTTTTGCCCTTCTTTTCAGGTTTAGTCTATTTTAGTGTTGGGAAATATGCTTTTGACAATATAAATGAATTATTTTATAAAAATCTTATGACTTTCTTTATATTATTGTATGGTTTATTCATGATATATAATTCATTTTAACATTTAATTTTAAAACCATATAAATAATCTTAGAAAACCGTACACTATATATAGGAGAATACAGGTTGCAACGTCTAGTGAAAAATCTAGCTGCAACGAGCAGAGACGTATTTGCGTTACCCCGAATGGACTTTGACTAGGAAGTCGAAGGGTGACAGGGAGAGGTAGTGCAAGGAGTGTCAGCTATTTATATTGAAAGATAATTTAGTATATGGATATTGGTGTAGATTTAGTTAAAATATCAAGATTTCAGGAATACTCAAGAAAAACAAATCCTTTCTTGAAACGCTTTTTCACTGATGAGGAAATAGATTATTGTTTTTCAAGAGGCAGTCCAGAACAACATCTTGCAGGAAAATTTGCTTGTAAAGAAGCCATAATTAAAGCTATTAATAATTCAGGAAGAGATTATAAGAAATATTTACCATTTGAAATATTGAATATGACCGACGGCCGGCCTTTTATCAAATTTAGCAAAGATAATGATATTTCAGATAAATTAAAAATAACCCTGTCTCATGATTATGAGTATGCAGTAGCTTTTGCAGTTATCAAATAATAATGACGGATAAGTTTCATGGAAATTGATAAAGAAAAAATTAATCATTTACTAAATAAGGGTAATTACTCTAAGATCGAATCTTTACTTTTAGAGTATCTTAGTTCCACACCGTCTCTTGATACGTATTCATTTTGTAGTGAAAAATACAAACAGATAGCTAAGAAGCTAAAATATCCTTCCTTCAAGACAGCAATCCTTAGAACGATTACTATTGAACCCATGATTCCTTTGTTTGAGGCCAATTGTTTTGAGAATAAAATTAATCCTGAAATTTATATTGGAAACTATAATACCATTGATCAAGAAATATTATCAGAGGATAGCGCTCTATATTCCTTTAATCCAGAATTATTGATAATTTTTGCTAGATTAGAAGAAACATGCCCCGAATTCCTTAATGGTTTTCTTGACTTATCTAAAGAAGAAATTGATTTTAAAATTAAAGATATATGTGAACGTTATAGAAATTTATTTTCTTCATTTAGAAAGTATTCTCCAGCAAATATATTAATGCATAACTTTGAATTGCCGGAATTCCCTATTTTAGGTATAGCAGATAACGCAACTCTAAATGGACAAAAGCATACAATTACTAAGCTCAATGAAGAATTATCAAAAATATCTAAGGAGTTCAATCAAGTTCATATATGTGACTATGATCATCTAATTTCAATTCATGGTAGGAAACATTGGTTTGATGAAAAAATGTGGTTTCATGCTAAAGCTCCGTTAAGTCTTATCGGTATTAAAGCACTTTCTAGTTATTATTTGAATTTTATTAAGGTCTTTTTAGGTCTAACAAAAAAATGTTTAGTTTTAGATTTAGATAACACTTTGTGGGGGGGGAGTTTTAGGTGAGGAAGGAGTTGAAGGTATAAATTTAGGTCATACACCCCTAGGCAATGCATTTGTTAATTTTCAAGAAGCCCTTCTTAACATGTACGAAAAAGGATTCATTTTGGCCATTAATAGTAAGAATAATGAAGAAAATGTAATGGAAGTTTTCGACAAGCATCCTGATATGGTTCTTAAACCAAATAATTTTGCAGTTATGAAAATCAATTGGCAAAATAAAGCACAAAATATGTTAGAAATTGCTCAAGAATTGAATATAGGAATTGATAGTTTAGTATTTTTTGATGATAGCCCTGCTGAAATTGATTTAATTAAGCAAAAATTACCAGAAGTACAAACAGTCCATCTTTCATGCTCTCCAATCTTCTTTCCTAGAATCCTGGAGGAGTTAGATTATTTTGAAAGATTGAAATACACTAAAGAAGATATGACACGCGGTCAAATGTATACTGCTCAAATAAAAAGAAGCAATCTTGAAAAATCCTCATTAGATATTGAAGACTTTTACAAATCATTAGAGATGAAGGCAACAATAAAACAGGATGATAATTTTTCAATCTCTCGATTATCAATGATGACTCAAAAAACAAATCAATTCAATTTAACTACCAAAAGATATTCAGAAAGTGACATCAAACAATTTATAAAATCAAAAGATTACAAATTATTTTCTTTAAAATTAGAGGATAAATTTGGAGATAATGGTATTGTGGGATTAGTGATAATTAGAATTAAGAATCAAGAATGGTTGATTGATACATTTCTGCTTAGTTGTAGAGTTATGGGTCGAACTATTGAAACTTCTATCCTTTCACATATTGTTGACATGGCCAAAAAAGAAAATGCTAGAAGAATAATAGGCCAATATATAGCAACAGATAGAAATATCCCTGTAAAAAATTTATACAAAGACCACAAGTTTGAATCTTTTACAGTGAATGAAAATGATTATTGGGAGGCCAATCCTGACACAATCTCTATTTTGAATCCTTTGTGGATTGACTTAATTGTTAAATGAGTAAAAATAATAAAATTAGATTAAAAATAAGAACTATCTTGTCCAGTATACTTGATATTTCTGATAGGGAGATCGGTGAAGATTTTTCTATTACAACTTCTAAATCTTGGGATTCCTTGAAGCACTTAAATATAATCTTTTCTTTAGAAGAAGTATTTGGCATACAATTTACAGATAATGATATGGAGAATATGACCTCACTTTTAAATATAGAAACAGCAGTTCAAAAAAAATTAAAATCACATGATTAAAAATATAGAGAAAGTAAGTAAAAATTTAAACAATTATTTAACTTTTTATCATGAATATAGGATTCCTAAAAACTATTTTTTTGATGTTGAAAATAATATTAATAGTGACAAGTCTTTCCTAGTAATCAGCAGCCCCTCACGAATGGGAAATCACTTACTAATGTCTGCATTGGATGGGCACCACTCTATTCCTAAAATCCCTGGAGAAGATGGCTTTCTCGCCTATTCTTTTGTTCAGGCTAATTACGATGTTAATCAGTTTGTAAAATTATTACGTGGAAAATCTAATCATGATTATATTCTTAGTTTATCAACAAATCTGAGAGAAAACAAATGGCATGCATTTAAAAAACTACACGAGAACGGAATAAATACTACAAAACATTCAGGTCTTGGAACAACAGTTGCAATTCAAGATTTCAAAGATTTAACCTACGACATAAACTATGATGATTTTTCCAATATTCTTAGAGATAAATTACAATCAGTTAAAAATTCAAAAAGGTACAATGATTACCTTGTAGCCTATTTAGAGTCATTCAAAAGATTGGATTACAATTATAATAATCTGCAAAAAAACCAATTTGACATTTATACGGTATTTAGTGGCATGCGTATTCAATCACATTGGCTATGCCAAACATTTAATAATGTAAAAATATTATCGAGTCTACGTTCATTTGATTCATATGTTTATTCACATGTTAAATCAATTTATGGTCCAGACAAAAAGTTGAGTTCATTAATGATTCAAGAAGCTTGGGAGCACTGGTTTCATAAAGTCATAGATATAATCTGGTTAAAACTGCATTATCCTGATAAAATAGAAATATTACTGTTTGAAGAATTAGTAGAGTCTCCTCTAAAAAGTCATAAAAGTCTTTGTAAATCCTTGGATATAAAATATGACAAATGTTTAGCTAATGCTACTATCTTTGGAATACCTGTAAAAGGCAATTCCTCAAACACAAATCAAAAATCTTCAGAAGGGACTTATTATTCTAATTTCAAAAAATTAGATCCAGACAAAATACCTAAAGATTTTTTTATAATCTGGGAAAATCTTAAACTATTAGCAATAAATTAAAATGAATAGTACTGATAAAATAACGGGAATATTACTAGCTGCCCGAGGCGTTCATGAGCTTCCAGAGTCGCAACACAGTGATTTTACTAAAAGTAGTGATTGGCTTGTTCATGCATTTACAAAGAATAATATAAATGATATATTTTTGGTAGGTGGTAGGGACATAGATAGCATTCAATCATCTAAAATAAAATATAGATACAATGATCAATGGAAAGAAACAGGGCCTTTGTACTCACTTTCTTTAGTCAAAGACATTCTTCTTAAATCAGATTGTTTAATATCATATGCAGATGTGGTATACAGAGAAGATTTAATATCAAATTTGATAGAGAGTGATGGTTCAATAAGAATTATAACTGATACCAAATGGAAGACTAGATACCCCAATAGGTCATTATCTTCTATGGAAATGTCTGAGAAAGTAGTATTAGATTCTAATAGAATGGTTAAAAAGATATCACGTTCAAGTGAAGCTTTAGATCAATTTACTGGGGAATTCACGGGAGTAATGTATATAGAAAAAGAAGTATCAAAAAAACTTTTTGGTCCTGATGGTGAAAAAAATCTATCTGATATTTATCCAAATGGAG
>CACALG010000015.1 GCA_902533295.1 uncultured marine group III euryarchaeote
AAGTCGCTACTAATTTAGTTAAAGCACAAAGAGAACTAGGCATTGAGGCTAATCTGGCAGTCACTAGTACAAAAGGTTGGCACACAAATTTCGATCATAATCTTTCAAAAATTGATACTAAGTCAATAAAAGGTAAAATGGATATTGGTAAGAAACTATATGATTTGATTAAAGAATGTGATATTCTTCATTACCATGGCCAAGCAGTAAGTCAAGGCTATCGTGATTTAGTGATGTGGTCTGGAATAATGGGTAAGCCTGTTATTCTTCACCATCATGGTTCAGAGATTAGAAATAAGGATTATCCAAAATTTGCAAATCATCTTGTCAAATATAGATACGTGAGCACTCCAGATTTACTTGAGTTTGTTCCTGATGCAGAATGGTTGCCCAATCCAGTGGATATTAAGGGTTTGAAATATTCTGAACCGGATGTTTCAGGACCATTAAAGATTCTTCATGCACCAACTAATAGAGAGGTCAAAAATACCGAAGCTGTTGAAGTGGCAATATCAAATCTCAAAGAAGAGGGATTAGACATTCAGTTTACACTTGTTGAAGATAAGAAACATTCTGAATTAATTGAAATTATATCAAAGAACGATTTAATTGTTGATTGGATAAATCCCGAATTTGGAATTTATGGGGTGTTTTCTATAGAATCTATGGCTTTAGGTAGGACGGTCATTTGTAGCCTTACAGATTCATTGTATGAAAATTATGATATGCCTATTATCAGCATAAATCCTTCAGATTTAGCATCCAAAATAACCGAATTATACAATAATCGTAAATTTCTAGTTGAACAAGGAAAGACAAGCCATAATTTTGTCCAAACCTATCACAATCCAATTGAATCTGCAAAGAAGGTAATTGAAAGGTACAAGGCGGTTTTGGATTAATGGCCAGTCCACTTTATGTTCACAAAATATTCAATCGTCTCAAATCATTTCAGAATCCTTTTTCTGCACGTTATCAAACAACAAATGAATCTTCTAATCTAAGTTGCACTCCTTTTTTTATAATTGGTTCAGGACGCTCAGGTAATACACTCTTACGTTCCATACTTTCAGGAAATTCCGATATTTCTATACCTCCTGAGTCCTATAGAATTCCTTTTGCTATCAAGAAATTCCATATTTTTAACAATAGGGAATGGAATGAATTAGTCAGAGAGGTTCTTAGTGAATTTGAAGATTGTAAGGAGTTCTATACTTGGGGGATTGATATCAAAGATGTTCAGAAACGTCTAGAAAATATAGTAGATTCTAAGAGAACCCTTTCGAATATTTTTGATGAACTTTTTTGTACTTATGCTGAGAAGCATTCCGTAGGGTCGAAAATATGGGGAGATAAAACTCCAATGAACACATTGTATCTAGATTGGATAGGTCCTGTTTTCTCAAATTCTAAGTTTATTCATATTATTCGAGATGGTCGTGACGTAGCAAGTTCTTATCTTAAAATGGAGAGATATGATACTATTTTGGAAGCAGCAAATAGATGGATAAATAGTATTCAATTAGCTCAATCTTTTGGTTCTAGAATTAAGGGAAATTACATGGAAATTAGATATGAAGATTTAGTCACCAACCCCAAAGATGCAATCAAGAATACATGCAAGTTCCTTGATATCATTTATGATCCCAAAATGTTAGATCATACAAAGCAAGTGGAAAAATTGGGAGACACAGATAAATCACATCATTCGAATTTGTCTAAACCTATTAGTTCTGAATCAATAGGCAAGTGGAAAAATAATCTATCTAAGAGCGATCAAGAAAGTATTACTAAATTGCTGCATAAACATCTCCACCATCTTGGATATGCTGATTAATACGGGCCTATCTAACAAATTGTGAATCCAAATCTCTTTGTAGCTGGAGTTCCCAAAGCAGGAACAACCTCTCTATTCCATTATTTGGCCTTACATCCAGATGTTTTCCCATCTAGCCGTAAGGAACCGGGATTCTTTCACCCCTTCAAAATCAAGGATATGGAGGCTAATCTTGACGCATACAAAAAATTCTTTACAGGCCATTCAGGACAAAAATATGCTATAGAAGCGACACCAGGATATTTCTATGGTGGAAAAGAAACTGCAAATGCAATCAACAATTATTCTCCCAAATCAAAAGTGATAATTGTTTTACGCAATCCAGTTGAAAGGGTCTTTTCGTTCTACAAATACAAAAAAAGTTTAGGACATATAGACGGTAATCTGAATTTTGAGAGCTACATCGATGAATGTAAGAAGCAGACTGGCCCAATTGAAAAAGAAACTTATGATTTTTGGGCAATGGTTGGAGGAAAATATGCTAAATTATTGTCAGAATGGCATGAGGTTTTCGGAGAAAGAATGAAGGTTTGCTTCTTTGATGATATGGTAAAAGATGAACCCAAATTCATTGAAGAAATTTGTAATTGGTTGGATTTAGATAAGAAACAAATAGATGATGGAAAAACAAAGGTACAAAATAAGTCTATGATTTATCGAAGTAAAGGCCTTCAGAGAATGGCAACATCATTTGACCATATGTTCTCAGGAGTTTGGTATTATCTTCCTTGGCTCAAATGGCCTTTTAGTGGGTTGTATAATCTTGTGAATGCTAAACCACACAATGAAACACTATCAGATTCACTAAGGGCAGAGTTAACAGAATATTACCAAGAAGATATGCATAAAACTCGAGATTTCCTTAAGGAAAGGCAAATAGAGAACTTGCCAGGCTGGTTATCCAATTAATGACTAATTACGACGTATTCAACGGAGACACAGATGGTATTTTTGCATGGCATCAATTACGTTTAGCGCACCCTAGGGAAGCAAAAATAGTTACAGGCGTAAAGCGTGATGTCAATCTTGCTAGTAAAGTTGTTTCACAGGAAGGCGATTTAGTTACAATAATGGATGTTTCACACGCTAAGAATCGAAAGGATGTTCAAAGAATTCTTGATTCTGGAGCTATTGTTGAGTATTTCGATCATCATGATCCAAAAGAATTGATTGAGCATCCTAACATCACTTATCATATCAATACTGAGCCAAATATTTCAACAGGATTGATAGTAAATTCACATGTTAAAGGGCAAAATCGTCTTTGGTCTATTGCTACTGCTTTTGGAGACAATCACATTGATTTAGCTATGAATATGGCCAAATCAGAAGGCTTGAGTGATGAACAAGTTCTAATTCTGAAGCAAATTGGTTTGGTTGTAAATTACAATAGTTATGGTCAAACGGTTGATGATTTATTTTTTTCACCTGAAGAAATAGCTGAAGCTGCTAGGGCTTGTGGTCCAGATATTTTCAATTTCTTAGAACAAGGAGATATTTTCTCTACTTTGTTAGAAAATTTCAACGCAGATATGAGTTCAGCAGTTTGCCAGGAACCATTCTCTATTAGCGATAATGGAGTAATCTACACGCTACCAAATGAGGCTTGGACACATCGAATTATGGGTTCTTTCAGTAATCATCTAGTTTCTACAAACAAAGATTTAGCTTGTGCAATTGCGGTCTTAAATTCAGATGGGACTTATAGAATATCAGTTAGATCATCAATCAATAATCCATACGGTGCAGGTAATTTATGTGGTAAATTTGATGGTGGGGGTCGTGAGAAAGCTGGCGGAATCAATAATTTGCCAGCCTCCGACATGAATGCTTTTAAAGAAGAATTCGAAAAGGTTTTTGCATGAAGACGCCAAAAGAATTCATTGAACAATGGATGGAAGCAGTTTGCTCGAATGATGTCGATGCCATTCTTTCCTTATACAAGGAAGATGGACTTTTGTTGGGAACATTGGATAGTGAAATCCGTAAAGGTCGTACTGAAATCAAGATGTATTTTGATTATTTTTTAAAATTCAAGCCTTGTGGTAGAATTACCAAGATTGTTGAAGAGGATTTGGGATACAGGCGTATGGCTATAGCCAATGGAACCTATGATTTTGATTTGACAGAAAATGGTGAGCAGAAGACGGCACCAGCAAGATTTACTTTTGTTTTAGATAGGGAAGGAACGAACTGGAGAATCCATTCTCATCACTCTTCTAAACAACTAGAAAATGTGGAATTAGATAGTATTACTGAGAAAACTAAAACTAAACTAAATTCATCATTAATTTTGGATTGATTATAGAAAAAAGGGTGGCCGCCCGAAGGCGACCTTTGCCCCAAACTTAACGGGCACCATCATTATTTCAGGGCCCTGACCCAGCCTGGGAAATGTAAGACTCCGGGGTTGTCCCTTCCATCATTAATCCGGTGGGGACCCAAAGGAGTCATGTATGCGAACAGTTGCTCAGAGCATCATTAATCAGCTCTGTCTTCGAAGTTCGCTTCAAACTTTACACAGGGGTGTAATTATGCTTGTCGTTTTTTGGCATTGTTATTTTATAGCCACATAAATGGACAAAAATGACCGAATCTGAGAGAGAACTTCAACAACTAGTTGACGCCCTTCCCCAGTATGAGAATCAGATTCGCTATTGGGAGTCTCAATTAGAGGCAATTTCCAATGTCAGAGCAGACATTTTTCAAGCACAAGATACGTTGAATGGTATGATGGATTCTAAGGACGGAATGGAAATGTTAGTTCCAGTAGGTCACAACACTTCAATATTCACAAATGTCAATGATTTAGATCGCATCTTGATTGGTATCGGTTCCAGAGTTTACATGGAAACAAGCCGTGAAGATTCTATAAAGCGCCTCAACAAACGTCTTGAAGGTTTGGAAGAAGCTGGAAAAACATACCAAGAGAGTTTGCAGAAAGCTCAACAAGATTATATGGCTGTCAGAGAAAGAGCTGAACAACTAAGCTCAGAGGCTAACTAATGTTCAAGACATTGAAAGAAAAATTGCTGGGAGCCAGTAAACAGGCTGAAGAAGAATTAGATCCTCAATTAAATTTGGATTATGAAACATTTAGGCCTGAAGAACTAGATAGTGGTGCAGTTATTCGTGAATCACATCTCGATAATGTTCTTTGGGAGATGGAATTGGCTTTACTACAATCTGATGTGGCAATGGAAGCATTAGAGGAAATGAAAGAGATTATCAAGAAAAGATTGATTGGTTTGAGAGTCGAAAATAAAGCAGCTATTGCACCAACTATCGAAAAAGCTTTGAAAGCAAGTTTAGTTGAATTATTATCTAAATCTGAGTTTGATTCCAGTAAATTACTTGAAAAAAGAGATAGTCCCTTGATTATTGCATTTGTAGGTGTTAATGGAACTGGTAAAACAACTACGATTGCAAGAATAACACATTGGTTGAAAGAGAACGGCAAGAGTGTGGTGCTTGCAGCTGCAGATACTTTCAGAGCAGGAGCAATCGAACAATTGGAATTACATGCAAACAGATTGGGTTGTAAATTCATCAAGCATCAAGCAGGCGGAGATCCGGCTGCAGTTGCATTTGATGCAGTTGAGCATGCTAAAGCCAAACATCGTGACATTGTTTTGATTGATACAGCAGGCAGAATGCAAACAAATTCTAACTTGATGGATGAAATGAAAAAGATTCAAAGAGTTGCTAAACCAGATTTGATTTTCTTTGTTGGAGACTCGTTAGCAGGTAATGACGCCGTTGAACAGGCTAAGAAATTCCATGAGGCAGTTGGAATCGATGCAGTTGTTTTAACTAAGTTGGATGTTGATGCTAAGGGTGGAGCTGCACTCAGTATTACTTCCGCAATAAACAAGCCGATTGCTTTCGTTGGTATAGGTCAAGAATATGAAGATATTATGCCTTTTGATTCAGCTTGGGTAGTCGAACGTATTTTTGCTTAATTTCCCATTAACATTGAGTACAAAGTAAATTGTGGAACCCAGTGAGCATAAGCTCGTCTATCATACTTCCAAACAGGATGTAGATCTATTGAGACTTGAACATGTTCATCATATGCTTTTTTCCATTTCTTTTCAGAGGTGGCAAGATACGCACAATGGAATCCCCAGGCTCTTGAGGCATTGATGGCAAGATGATGGTCCGTATTCAGGTCTTTTACTACATCTAGATTGTAATCATCCTCTAACCATTTTGACAATTCATCAGCACCAAGTGCAGTGTAAATCAAGTATGTTTGTAACCCCCATAGTGAGAAAAATTCTCCTTTTCCTTCTCTATCCAGATCCATACTGATTTTTGGTTTTAGGAAATTTTCTTTAGTTTTTTCAATAACCCAATTCACAGTTTCAGAATCTTCGAAATGAGTAGCCCAATCATGCAACTGTATCAGTGCCCATGATGGATTTTTGTATTCAGATATTGAAGGATCTCGTATTGAATTCTCTATCCATTTACGCAAATCTAAAGCAATTTCCTGCACTAAACATTTGTAATCTCCAAATCCGGTTATTTGTTCCAATCGCATCATAAGTCGAAGATACCAAGCACGACCGTAAGGCATTTCGAATTCAGGATGTTCTCTTAGGTACTGCAATTCTTCTTCCATATTCTTACTTTGTAACCTTTCTGTGACCCATTCCAAATTTTCTTTGTCTTTCACTAAATGAGCACTTTCCAGCAAAGCCCAATGGCCATGAACTGAGGAATGCCAGTCCCAGCATCCGTGGAATATCACATGTTCGGTATCCTTCTGTGAAGTTTCACTTCTGAAGGTTTTGATGAATTCATGAATTATATCAGTCATTTTCTAGCCAAAGATAGCAGACTAAAATGGTTTATAATCTGGAAGTATGCCTAGATTATGAGGAAAATCATAGCACTAATGGTTTGCGCTTTATTTTTGGTCGGTTCAAGCAATGCTGAACTAGTTATAACTAAAAAGAAACTTGAACTTAGAACCGGAGATTATGTTAAATATGAAATAATGGGAAATACGTTTGGTAAAAATATGGGTGAATTTATGTTTGATGACAAGTTTTTAGATATTGAAGCTTTTGAATCACAATCAGAGGACGTGCTTACTCACTTCGAAATGATTGAAGTTGATAATCAATCATATGAATGTTATATTCTGAATAGAACATTAAATGTTAATTTTACAGTTATACTCAAGGAGGATTCATACGATCCACAGCCTGATAACGATCGAATTCATTTTTCATTTAGCTTTAATGTTAAATTATGGAATGATAACACAAGCTTGCTTCCAGACACAATAAAAAGCGAAACTGTTGATAGTTATATACAGTTTTGGAAAGATAACGAGGAAGAAAAATCTTTTGAGGGTATTACCGAAGAGCAGATTTCACACACAAAAACTCAAGGTTCTTGGCCAGACATACTTGAAGTTGGTAGTTCTTGGACTTTTTCAGAGGAGACTTCAATTAACAGTACGTCATTTTCACGTCAGAATGGAGGTGACTGGGAAGTCGAGACCTCCGAAAGAGAAGAGAGCGAAACGACAGATTACGAAGTAACAGATGAAGCTAAAATTACTACTTCAGTCGGAACTTTCGATACTTTAATTGTAAAAGCTACAGTTCAAGGAGAAGGTCAAGGGAATCATACTTTAGAATACATGGATAGTGATTTTATAAGTGTAAAAAGAGTAATAGTTGAAAATGATGAGCCAATTCTTACCATGCAAATAAAAGAGTATAGCATTAGTTCATTAGAAAGCCAGCCTTTAGAGGATGGAGACTCAATTACTGAGGGTTTGCCTAATCTATCATTCCTTCTTTCCGTTTCCTCAATAGTCTTGATAGCTATTGTTAGTCGCATTAGAATGAACTGACTTTACCTGATTAAGACTTAAATTTAGCATACTATGGTTAGATATGATAGTTTACGAGGTAAATCTGCACATCGATGCTATCGCAGCCGATGAATATGCAGAATGGTTAGGTCCCCACATCGAGCAAATATTGGATATTGAAGGATTTCAGAAAGCAGATTGGTTTGTCTGTGATTCAGATGATGACAAAGTACATTGGTCAATTAGATATCAGTTAGATAGTCGCGAATCTTTAGAAAGCTATCAGAAAAATCATGCACCTGCTTTGATTCAAGAGGGAATAGATAAATTTGGTCAATATTTGGGTAGCGACAGGCGTATAATGGAGAGATTCATATAGAATTCGTGAGATTTAGCCTGTTCTTCATTTTTGTCTTACTCTCTGTAGTTTTCTTGTCTTCTGAATCAGAGGCTCGCGAAGAACTTGAAGAGAATTTTTCAATTACTATAAATCCTGGTTTTACCGAATGGAAGGAAACAAATTGTAGGATTGTAAATACCGAAAATGGCACATATGAAGAATGTGACTGGGTTACCGGTTATAGCAATAAGATACATGAAATAAATATCACAAATCCAGATTGGGTAATATCAGCTCCATTGGATTCTGAATTTACATTTACACTTAATGGAACCAATTTTTCAAGTGTGGCAACCTATAATTTTAGTTATAAAATTTTCACATACGGTGGCTACAGTGGTGAACGTTATGATATTGATGTTTCGGATTATGTTGAACATGATATAGAAATTACCTCCTCGTCCATTATTTTTATTGGAAACAATAGCAACAGCTTTTCCTATAGTTTGTTAGGTAACTTAAGTTCAAATCTTTTAATAAATGAAACTAGAGGTCAATATTTGGGTGAATGCGTTCGACTTTATGCAATTGTTACTCTGGAGAAGAATAATAATTCTATAGTAGAATGGAAGAAATTACATACCTCGGAATCTTTTTACCCTGGTCAATCATTTGATTACTATTCTTCCGTTTGCCGCCCCCCTCCCCAATATGCGAATTGGGGTGGAGGATTTATGTCTGGAGAAGAATATCTTCTTTTAATTGGCATAGTTCTGGTTTTTGGTTCAGCTATTATTTATGTCCAAGCAAAACTAACAAGTTGGCATTTTACAGGTAGTTATAGTAATAAATTCACACAATTTCTGGCTATTTTCTCGAGTATACTTCTATTTATCTTTCTTCTTCTTTTTCCCGTAGCATTTTGTATTTCTGCCATCGTTTTGTTTGCACAATTTGTTGCTTACTCTACCGGTCATTATGATAAACCTGAAGAACTCGCCGGCCCAAAAGAGGGAGATTTCGTTGATACGAAGGAATCAATGGTTGGTATTTTCCGAGCATTGCTACTTCTGACAGGTATTATTTTCATATTCTTTGGTTTGAATGTTTTGATGACCTGTAGTTTGTCACTGCCACCTCAATGTGGTACTTTGATGGATGCCTCACCCTGCTTCTCCGTGTCGATTATTTGCTTCATATTATTTTTCTATCTAGGAATAAAAGAGAAATCTAAAATTGATAATAAATTTGAAATTTCTGAAGAGGATCAGCCTAAACCAAAGTAAGGATAGCGTATTGCATCATACAATGCTCTGCTGATTGGTTTTCTTTTTCCAAGACCACCTGGAGTCACACCCAAGAACAAATCTGCAAATATTTCACATAATTTTTCATCACGTGTACCATAGTAAACCATTCTTTCAGGTAATTTTAGAGCCATTAGAGCAAAGAACGATAAATCTCTCAATTCTTTACCAAATACTTTGTTCCAATCACGGTGATATTGATCTAAATGTTTCTGTGAATAATCTCCAGTTTCCAATGCTTTCTTGATTGTATCAATTGCAATTTTACCAGCATGCATTCCATAGTATATTCCCTCACCAGAAAGTGGTGAAACCATACCTGCTGAATCTCCCACAAGCAGAGTGTTATCCATGGTTGTAGCCTTAATTGGGCCATCAAGAGGAAGTGGTGCACCCTTCACAGGAGGAATTTCTTGATCATTTGGAAAATAGCCATCTTTTTTCAATAAAGTTATGTAATCCTTCCATATTTCTTTGATTTTAATAGATTTGATAGTCCTATTATATCCTCCAAATCCAATATTCAGTATATCTTTCTTTGGAAATACCCATCCATATCCCTCAATACCACCTGGTTTGAAATGAACCAGCAGAGATCTTTTATCACTATAATTTTTGTCAATAAAATCTTTGTCTACTTTAGGTTCCCACATTAGCGCAGTACCCATTTGATTATCACTCCAAGGTTTGATATTTCTTTTTTCACGAACTATAGATGCTAGTTTGTCATTTGGTCCAGTTGCACCTATAACCATTTTTGATTTGAAGTCACCTTTTGATGTTTTTACAGTCACACCTCCATTAAATTCAAAATCACTAACTCTGGTTTGTGTCAGTATTTCAGCCCCAACATCTCCTGCAGCTTCTAGTACTGCATTATCAAACACTTCACGCGTTATGTTCCATGGAGTTCCCTCAGGAAATTCAAAATCAATTTTGTATTTCATAGAAGGCGAATACAAGTTCACATCATTTGAGGGACATTCAATTATTGGTTTGATATATGGTTCTAATTCAGGTAGTTCATCGAATAATCTTGCTGTAAGTAATCCGCCGCATGCTTTGTCTCTTGGAAATTTTGATTTATCTATAAGTAAAACTTTCATACCAGCTTTAGCAGCATAGAATGCAGTTGTAGATCCGCTTGGACCCCCTCCACAAACAATTACGTCATACTCAGTCATCTTTGTCTACCCATTTTCGATAAGGCTCATGCGCATCATCCCAAGGGATGGATACGATAGCAGGCATTGAATAAGGGTGGTTTTTAACGATATACTTTTTTAGTTCTTCAAATTTATCTTTACTTGTTTTTATGAATATGACATGTTCAGTATCATCTTTCAATTCACCTTCCCAAGAATAAATCGTACGAACTGGCCAAAAATTACAACATGCAGCTAGACCAGTTTCTACACATTCTTTTGCTATTTGTTGCGAGGTAGTCTCATCAGGTGCTGTCGTGTATACGGTAATGCCCATAGTTATCGTGCATTTCGAGCATGTTTAAATAGCCCCCCTTTCGTAGACGCGAACCCACATGGGTAACCAGTGACTGATGAAGACATTCGTCCGAAAGAGGTAAAAAAATGGCAAATCCGTTATTCGTAACATACGAAGCTCCAAAAGAGCTATCCGAGAAAGCATACTTAGCAACTGAAACAGCACGTGATGGTGGCAAAGTAAGAAAAGGTTCCAATGAAGTAACCAAATTGATTGAACGTGGTCAAGCTAAGCTAGTGATTATGGCTTTAGATGTTGAACCACCTGAGATTTTAGCACATCTTCCTATGCTTTGTGAAGAAAAGCAAATCCCATACACTTACGTACCTTCAAGAGATGAGCTTGGAAAAGCTGCAGGTTTGAAAGTAACCACAGCTGCAATAGCTATCACTGAAATAGGTAAGAAGAAAGGTTCTTTGGAAGAAGTAGTAAAAGCAATAGAATCAGCTAAGAAATAAACATGGACGGAATACCAGCACAAGTAGTTGAAGTTCTCGGTCGTACGGGAATGAGAGGCGAAGCCTCTTCTGTCAAAGTTCGCGTATTAGATGGTGATGATCGTGGCCGAATTATCCGAAGAAATGTAGTTGGTCCTGTAGATATTGGTGATCAATTATTACTCATGGATTCCTCAAGAGAAGCTAAAGCATTAGACAGGAGATAAAATGGCAGAAACTAAAAAATGTTCATTCACGGGAAAGCAAATTCCTCCAGGAACGGGCATGATGTACGTTAAAAAAACTGGTCAAGTTTTGTATTTTATTAGTTCCAAAGCTAAGAAAAATTATCTTAATTTAAATCGAGTTCCAGCACGTACACGTTGGACAGATATTTCACGTTCTAAGAGAAGCAAATGAGTACAGAATCAACCTACGTAATGGTAAAGCCTGACGGTGTTCAAAGAGGACTAGTTGGCGAAATTATTCAACGCTTTGAAAGAAAAGGTTTACAATTAGTGGGACTCAAACAAGTTATTCCAAGTGAAGAAATAGCTAAGAAACATTATGAAGTTCATTCTGAGAAACCATTCTTTCCAGGATTAATCAAATTCATAACAAGCGGACCTGTTGTTTGCATGGCCTGGTCTGGCCAAGATGCAATTGGTGTGGCACGTAATTTGATCGGACCTACCAATGGTCGTGAAGCAGCACCAGGTACTATTCGTGGAGATTTTGGAATGGATATTGGATACAATATGATTCATGGTTCAGATGCAGCTGAAACTGCAGAATTTGAACTTGGTTTATGGTTCCCTGAAGGTTTGAATGGATGGACACAAGACAGCCAGTCTTGGGTTTACGAATAAATTCAATAGGTCATAGTTTTAATCCCATTTCTTATAGTGAAAATTAATGCCAAACCCATCTGAAATTAACGTAGGTGTTATTCGTATTGAAGGTACTAATTGTGAAGACGAATCAGCGGCTGCTTTTTCCTCATTAGGTTGTAATGCAGAGAAGATTCACTTGAAACAATTACTGGGTGATGTTGAAAAATCAAAGTGTAGAAATTTAATGGATTATGATGCACTTTATTTTCCTGGAGGCTTTAGTTCAGGAGACTATATTAGGGCTGGTGCAATCTTTGCATCACGTGTAAAATCAGGACTTCAATCTCAAGTCGACGAGTATATAAATGAAGGAAGGCCAGTATTGGGTGTTTGCAATGGTTTTCAGATTTTAGTGGAAATGGGAGCCTTACCAGGTACAGAATCAGGTACGAGTACCATTCCAGACGCAGTACTACACACTAATGATTCTAGTCGGTTTGAGGCTAGACATGTTCATCTCCGGGTCGAATCCAATTCTCAAAGTTTTTTTACCAAAAATTATGAAACAAATCAGGTTTTGTCAATACCAAATGCTCATGCAGAAGGCAAATTGATGATGAGTCAAGAAAAATTTAAAGAATTAGACAAAAACAATCAAATTGCATTTAGATATTGTAGCCCTGAAGGTGAACTTAATCCAGGTTATCCTTGGAATCCTAACGGTGTTGCCCATGATATTGCAGGAATCACTAATCCAAAGGGTAATGTATTGGGAATGATGCCTCATCCTGAGCGTGTCTTCCATGGCTGGCAGCACACAGACTGGACATCATCAGGTATGAATCCTGAAGGTCCAGGCGATGGCAGGCCACTTTTCCAAGGAGTAGTTGATTTTCTTTGCCAGTGAATGAATTAGAAGTAGCGATTCAGGCAGCAATTAAAGCTTCAGAGATTATTTCAGATAATTATGGTACTTACAAACAGTTAGATTACAAATCAGATATAGATGTGGTTACAGAAGTTGATCACAAATGTGAGGAGGAAATTACAAAAATTTTGAAAGATGCAACTCCTGATTATGGAATAATGGCAGAAGAAGGGACAAGTTTTCCTGGTGAAAAGGTCTGGGTTGTAGATCCATTGGATGGGACCATTAATTTTGCCCATTCATTTCCTATTTTTGGTCCATCTATTGGTTTATGTAGAGGAAATGAACCTTTAGTGGGTGTAATTGCAGATCCTTTAAGGAAAGAATTATTCTATGCCGTTAAAGGTTCAGGAGCCTACGTTAATGATCTCTACAACAAAGGAACACCTAGACGAATTCATGTCTCAGATGTCAAAGAATTGAAAAAATCGATTATTGCTTGTGGTTTACCCTATCAAAGACAGGGGGAATATTATCAGAAATTAGGCGATAAATTGATTGATTTGGAGAGAGAGATTCAATCTGTAAGAAAATTGGGGGTCGCTGCACTTTCTATGGCCTATATTGCAGCCGGTAGGCTTGAAGGATATATTGTTTCAGGAGCTCATCCGTGGGATATGGCTGGAGGTCTAGTTATTCTCGAGGAAGCAGGTGGAAAAATTACTAATTATCAAGGCGAATCCTATACTTTAGATACAAAAGAATGGATGGCCACCAATGGTCATTTACACGATATTCTTGTTGATATGTACAAGTAATTAATTTAGCACCGTTCTTTGGGGGTTTATGACAGACCAATTGTATATGAAAATGAATGATGATTACAAGATTCCAGTGGTGGGTTTGGGTACTTGGAAATCAGAACCAGGAGAAGCGACATACAAAGCAGTTTTAGATTCTATTAATGCAGGATATAGGCACATAGATACTGCAAGAGCATATGACAATGAGGCAGATGTTGGTAGAGCAGTTCAGGACGCAAATATTAATCGAAAAGAATTGTTCATTACGACAAAATTGTGGAATAGGCATCAAGGCTATGATGAAGCAATCGAAGCCTGTGAAAAGAGTTTAGCAAGACTGGGTTGTGATTACATTGACTTGTATCTTATTCATTGGCCATTAAAAGGTAAAAGAAATGATTCCTGGAGAGCATTAATCGAGTTACAGAAAAAAGGCCTCTGTAGGTCGATAGGAGTGAGTAATTTTACCATAGATAATTTGAAAGAATTAGAAGATAAATTTGAAGTCATACCTGCGGCAAATCAGGTAGAATTTCATCCATATCATTATCAGAAAGAGTTATTGGAATATTGTAATTCTAAGAATATAATAATTGAAGCATATAGTCCATTGGTTCATGCCAAAAGGATGGATGAAGAGCGTTTAGTAGCAATTTCTAAAGAAATGGGCAAAACTCCTGCACAAATTTTAATCCGCTGGGCAATGCAACGAGGAATGGTCGTTCTTCCAAAATCGATCAATGAAAGTCGAATAATTGAGAATTTTGCAGTTTTTGATTTTCAAATCTCAGATTCTTTGATGAAACGCTTAGATAATCTAGATGAAAGATACGTAACTTGCTGGGATCCGCATAATCCTCCAGATTACGCGCCAGTTTAAGTGAAAAAATAGCTTTTTTTCTAAAAAAGAGGATTTTCTAGTTTAAATTATGTATGCAAAATGTATACTTATGCAAATTGCATACCTTTTAATACCTATTCTTTCATGACGATAATATGCCTAAAATAGACTATACATCCATTCGAGTCACTAAAGAAGTCAGAAATAGCCTCCAAGAATACGTAGAAGCATGTTATTCAGACCTTTCAATCAACTCTATGCTTCAAGTCCACATGGAAAATTTGAATGAGGGGCATGTAAAATTTCCAAAATATGGGCTTTTTGTTTGTCCAGAGAGTCAAAAAGAAAAATTGCGCAATTCTATTAAATCAAAACCAGCTAAAAAGGTCGAAAGTTCAATGTCACTTGCAGGTAGTCTCCCCTCAGATCCTTATACACGCACAGAATCTGACACAATGGGGCAAATGGAAGTCCCCGAATCTGCACTTTGGGGAGCAAGTACACAACGTGCAGTCTTGAATTTCCCAGTTAGTGGTTTTCGTATGGCTCGTTCATTCATACGAGCTTTAGGATTCATTAAAGCAGGTGCGGCTGAAGCAAATCTCGAATTAGGCGTTATTGATGAGGAAATGAAAAACGTTATCGTGGATGCCGCTTTGGCTGTTGCAGAAGGAGATTATGATGATCATTTTCCAGTAGATGTATTCCAAACAGGTTCAGGAACCTCTACGAATATGAATGCAAATGAAGTTATAGCTAATTTGGCTTCTAAATCCCTAGGTTCTAAGGTTCATCCAAACGACCATGTTAATCAGGGTCAATCATCAAATGATGTTATTCCTTCAGCAATCCATCTTTCAGCACTTTTAGATATTGAAGAATCGCTTTGTCCATCATTAGTTGGCCTCCAGAAATCTCTTGAGGATAAAGCTGAGGAATTCATGCCCATAATCAAAACGGGGCGTACTCATTTAATGGATGCAACCCCTATTCGTTTGGGGCAAGAATTTGAGGGCTATGCAGGATTAATTGAGCGTTCACTTGATAGATTGTTATTGATCAAAGATGAATTGTCCCTTTTAGCATTAGGCGGTACAGCAGTTGGAACTGGAGTTAACACACATCCAAAATTCTCCATGATAGCTTGTCAGTATATTACAAAATTTGCGGGAGTCGAGGTTTATGAGACAGACAATCATTTTCTGGCTCAATCTAGTCTAGATGGAGCACTTACTGCTAGTTCTTCATTAAGGGGTCTGGCAGTTAATATGCAGAAAATTGCTAACGATCTTAGATTATTGGGTTCAGGCCCTCGTGCAGGTATTGGCGAGATTGCATTGCCTGCAGTTCAACCAGGTTCTTCAATAATGCCTGGTAAAGTTAATCCAGTTATTCCGGAAGCTGTGATACAAGCAGCTTCACAAGTTATAGCTTGTGATACAGCTCTAGTTCAAGGTGCACAAGGTGGTTACTTTGAATTGAATACAATGATGCCTTTTGTAGCTCACAATCTTCTTCAAGCAATTTCTTTGCTTTCTAATTCTTCTCAGGTATTTGTTGAAAAATGTATAGAAGGTATTGAAGCTACTGAAAAAGGTCCTGAGATTTTGATGTCAGGTTTAATGCTGGCAACAACACTTGCTCCCGTAATTGGCTACGAAAAGGCAGCTAAAATTGCAAAAGAAGCCCATGCGACAGGACAAACTGTTCTGGAAACAGCACTTGATATTACAGATCTTTCTGAGGAAGAGTTAATTAAGATTCTAAATCCAGAAAAAATGGTCCAGCCTCAAGCTTAGATTCGTTCATTTACTAAAGAAGTAACAACACTTGGATCTGCAAGTGTAGAAATGTCACCTAATTCATCAACTTTGTCAGATGCTATGTTCCTTAGGATACGTCTCATTATTTTGCCAGATCTTGTTTTGGGCAATCCTTCAGTAAATTGAATTTTCTCAGGAGAAGCATGAGGTCCAATATCGGCCCTTACCCTCATAATAATTTCGCTTTTAGTGTCGTCAGTCACCTCGTGACCAGTTCTCAAGGTTACAAATGCATAGATTGCATTTCCTTTTATCTCATGAGGATATCCTACCACTGCAGCTTCAGCAACCGAAGGGTGTCCTCCGATAGATCCTTCTATTTCTGCAGTACCAAGATTATGTCCAGAGACAATAATAACATCATCAACTCTTCCAGTTATCCAATAATATCCATCCTCGTCCCTTTTACATCCATCTCCTGAGAAATATTTTCCAGGGAATTTCTCAAAGTAAGTTTCAAAGAATCGTTGATGGTCGCCATATACGGTTCTCATTATGCTGGGCCATGGCCTTTGGATTGCTAAATTTCCTTCTACACTATTTCCTTCTAGTACATTTCCTTCATCATCCAGTAATTCAGGTACCACTCCAAAGAAAGGTAAGGTAGCAGACCCTGGTTTTGTTGAGGTGACTCCTGGAAGTGGAGTAATCATAACACCACCAGTTTCAGTTTGCCACCATGTGTCCACAATTGGACATTTCTGTTTTCCTATTACATTATGATACCATAACCATTCAGGTTCTTTGATAGGTTCACCAACAGTTCCAAGTATTTTCAGACTATCTAAGTCGTATTTATCAGGCCACTTGTCACCCTCTTTCATTAGCGCACGTAGAGCAGTTGGTGCAGTGTAAAATTTGTTAACTTTATGTTTTTCAATAATTTCCCAGAATCTTCCAAAATCAGGATAGTTAGGGACACCTTCAAACATCATTGTGATGGCTCTATTCGCCATAGGTCCATAGATTATGTATGAATGGCCTGTAATCCATCCTATATCTGCAGTACACCAGTATATTTCGTCAGGATGATAATCAAAAATGTA
>CACALG010000016.1 GCA_902533295.1 uncultured marine group III euryarchaeote
AAGGCGTTTAGGGCACTGACAGACAATTTTTAACCGAGCTCCTTATGCAAGGCAATATGATAGAGCGTTATGCGAGGCTTCCAATCGATAGCCCAAGGCAAATTATACTGGTCGTCGCTCTAGTAACAGCTATACTTTCACCATTTATACTTAGTGTTAAATTTGAGACTGATGTTCAAGCATTTCTTCCACAATCTAGTGAAGTAGAGGCTTATAATGAGATTAATGAGGATTTTGGTCAAGATTCAAGTGTTGTTCAGCTTTATCTTACTTCTGAAGTAGATGGTAATGTTCTGACTATAGATAATTTGATTGATATATTAGTTTTACATAATGACTGTGACAAAATAACTGGCGTTAAAGATGTTCTTTCAGTTGCAGGATTCTTTGATTCTGCTTTGATAGATTCAGGTCTTTCTTTAAATGATGTTAGCCAAAATGAAAATCCATGGCAATTAGTTTATGATTCAATCTCTTCATCCGGTGCCGGTAATTATTCCTGGAATGAAGTTGATTTTGTTACAGATGTTTTAGTTAATAAGGATTTTAATCCGGATCCACTTTTAATTATTGAAGGTGATTCAATACGTGAGGCACCCATTGCTAGTTCTACAATAATAATGATTTATCTTGAACCGGACTTAAACACAGAACAGAAAAAAGATGTAGGTCAGAAAATTAGAGTGTTAACAGATAAACATAATACAGAATCAGGCAGTGAGATTCATGGTGAAACATTTTCAGTAGATTTGTTGGCTTATGATGTTGACCAGTCTACACAGCAAACAAATTTGTTAATGGCTATAGGTATGCTAGTTGTGACTACAATTTTGTTGTGGTTATCATTTAGAGACTGGAGTTATGTTGCATTTCCTATTTTGACTTTAATATTGTCTGTGTTTTGGACCTTTTCCTTTGCAGGTGTTTTAGGTATCCAGCTTACAGCTTTAGCAGTAGCAGTCATACCTCTAGTGGTTGGATTAGGTATAGATTTCGCAGTACATATAAGCCGTAGATACCAAGAAGGCCTTAAGATAGGAAATTCAGTTGAAGAATCTTTACTCGATGCACAGTTACATACAGGACAGGCACTTACATTAGCTATGTTTACAACAGTTATTGCATTTTTGTCAGGAATTAGTGCTGGAGTAGGCCCAGTAAGAGATTTTAGTCTATTATGTGCAATAGGCATCCTAACTTCATTTATTTTAACACTATTTTTTTACACATCACTTAGGTATCTTCTAGATTCAAATTCTGAAGATAATCTTACTGAGGTTAGAAGTTCTGATTTAGTTGATAGTTCAGTTTCACGTGCAGCTGAAGTAGTTGATAATTATCCTAGTGCTATAATTTCAACTGTGGTGATATTGACAGTAATTGCAGCATTTTATGGAGCCAATGTCGACACTTCATTTGGTTTGGAGGATTTTTTGTCAGATGATTTAGAGATAATGGTTACAGCAGATAGCATCCAAAATGATTTTAGAGGTGCAAGATATTCACAATCCCAAATTTTAATAGAAGGTCCAATAGCAACTACAGATTTTCTAAATGGCACTTATGAACTCCAATATGGTGAACAAGGTACGGATAATAATGGTTTGAATGGTGATAGATATGCTATCAAAGTGGGCTCGAGTGCTAGAGTAGAGTCAGTCTATGAAGTTGTTTATGAAGCAGTTTATTCAGAAGAATATAATGCAGGTCAGGGTAGTGACCAAACACATCAATGGACTAAAACTAATATTTTCAAAGTTTCGTCTGGTGAAACCATCCTTATAAGTTGGAATGCTGACAATTCGTTATCTTCTTTTACTCTTGATGGCGATATATACTGGTACGATGAAAATAATGTTTTTATAAGTTCACAAAAGATAATCTGTTCTGATTTGAATCCAAATCTTTCACTATGTTCTACAGCATCAGTTACTGTTCCAGCAGAAACATATACGTCAAGGATAAAGTTTGCACACCCTAAAATTCAAGAAAGTTTCTCTGACTCTCTTGTTTATGATATTAGTGTAAAAGACACACAAGAATACATTTATGTTCAGTCACTCAAGCATACCTTTAATTTGACTTATAATGCTAAACCATATAGTTCGACTCAGGATTCAGATATCAAGAATTTATATGATTATTTATATCAGAGAGATTTAGATATTTCAGATCCATTTACAGGTGAAACCTATTCCGAAAGAATAAAGCATGTACTTCACAGAGATGTAAATGGCGAATATACCTCTTCGGTAATTAGGGTATACCTTGGCCCATCTATGAATTATGATTTGGATAATGCCGGGCTTGAATTTATGCGTAATGAGCTCTCAGATAACATTCCTTCAGTTTTTTCAAATAGTATTCAAGAAGATTATTACAAAATTAGCATAACAGGAGGTCATGTTCTTACTAGTGTTACAGTTAATGAGATACAATCAACTCAAATTAGTTCAACATTATTATCAGTGGTTTTGGCAGCTATTGTATTAACAATAGTTTATCGAAATTTAGAATTAGGCCTTATAGCTACTTTACCTACAATTCTGGCTACAATATGGATACTGGCTACAATGTGGCAGGCAGGCATAACATTGAATGTGTTGACAGTTATGGTTACAGCATTAACAGTTGGCCTTGGAATAGATTATGCCATACATATTGTTGAAAGATATAGAGAAGAGCGCGCTCATAAAAGTGAAAGACAAGCTATTGAATCAACTATCAAACTTACAGGATCAGCTATTCTAATATCTGGACTTACTACAGTTTGTGGTTTTGCAGTGTTATTCTTATCACCAATGCCTTTGGTTCGAAATTTTGGAATAATAACTGCAGCTACAATAGTATATTCAGTTATTATAGCAATCTTTGTTCTTCCAAGTATGATTTGGCTTTCCAATAGAATAAAAGAGTTATATTCTAGTCAAACTTCAGATTAGTTCTACGTTTCCTTCTTCTTTCCCACAATTCCCTTGCTAGTTGCCTCATATCTTCTACAGAATCAGATTCATCGACAATTTCGGCACCTAATAGCGTTTCTATAGAGTCTTCCAAAGTAATTATTCCTTGAGTTGCTCCATGTTCATCTATTACAAGAAATATATGTTCTTTCTTCTTAAGAAATTCATCAAGTAAAGTTGCAACTGAATCCTCAGGATGAACCGTAGAGAGATTGGATGCAAGATCCTTCATTCTCTTCTTAGTCTCCCCTTCGTTACTCATTGCCATTATTTTGCTTCGAAATACAACACCTATAACATCATCCAGACTCTCATCTATTACTGGAATTCTGGAAAATGGGATAGGTGAATATTTTTGTATTACATCCTCAATAGTTTCATCTTTATGGAATGTCTGCATTACAGTACTAGGTGTCATAACATCCTCAGCTAATATTTTATCCATAGTCAAAAGATTCTTAATAACTTGGGTTTCTTGTTTTTCTAAGGCTCCTTGAGTTTCTCCTATCTCAGCTACAGCAATCATCTCTTCACGAGTCATTTCTTTCTGGTCCTCATTTCCTTCAGCTATCTTCTTTGAGAAATAATTCAATGAAACGACAATTGGCCAAGTAAGCCATATCATTAAGTCTAAGATATATGCTGCAGATGGTGCCATTCTCTTCCAATAAATAGCTCCCAAAGTCTTTGGAATTATCTCAGAGAAGACAAGTATCAATATCGTAAGTATGATTGATGCTGCTGTAAACCAATAATCTCCCAAATAATGAAATTCAGATCCAACACCAGCAGCCCCGACAGTATGAGCTACTGTGTTTAGAGTAAGTATTGCTGCAAGAGGTTCATCAATTTCTTCTTTTAGACGCTTTAGGCTTTTACCACTCTTTTTTTCATCTTTATTAAGTATTTCAATATGTGACCAAGTAACTGAAAGAATTATAGCTTCTAAAAGTGAACATATAAAGGAAACACCCAGAGCTAAGAAAAGGAAGACTCCAATCATCATCCAATCAAGTTGTTCAAAAGTAATTTCTCCATCAGATGCAGAGGGTAATATTGCTAAAAAATCCACTATCTTTCTTTCCTCCGCCAAGCCTGAAAATCACAACTTTGCGATTGATTAAAGCACGCCACGTAACTAATCAATTATTAGAAACCTCTGACATGGTTTGCCCTTTTGGGCCACATATACATAATAGTTGTTAGAGAGGCTTGTTTATTAGCTCTTTTGGTAAAAACTGTTGTTTTTTTGGCATAATCATTATAACCACGCCCTCTACGGCGCCAGAATGGCCCGTTTTCCTGAAGCCGAAGCACGAATGTTCAACAAGAAAGTTTGCATGCAGTGCAACGCAGTTAACGCTTGGAAGGCTGTCAAATGCCGTAAATGTAATTACAAAGGTTTAAGACCTAAGGCAAAAGAACAGCGTGGTAAGTGATTATTCCAATATTTTGACATTGTTCTCGCTACCAACTATAATCTTAGTAGCCATGTCTATGAATAGTCCGGTGTCCTTTACACCATCTATATTCATTAATTTTTTATCAATTGCTCTTGGATTATCAATACCATTAGGGAATTTGCAATGATAAATATAATTTTTATTGTCTGTAACAAAAATCTCTCCATTGTCTTCAATTCTAAGCTTGGTTTCACAACCTAATTTTTCAATTTTAGAGCCTACCTTTTCATAATCATTGGAACAAACTTCTACAGGGAGTTCTCCACGGCCAAGTTTTTGGACCAATTTTCCTTCATCAATAATTATAATCAATTCTTTTGCCTTCTTTTCAACTTTTTTCTCTCTTAGAAGGGCTCCACCTAATCCTTTAATCAATGACATGTCAGGAGATACTTCATCAGCACCGTCAATAGCTAGATCAATACTATCCGTTTCATCGATTTCTATTAATTCAATTCCTAATTCTTCCGCCTGTAATTTTGTTCTTATGGAGGTTGGCATTCCTACTATCTGAAAATCATCATTTAATTTAGCACCTATAAGGTCAACAGCAATTTTTGCTGTGGAACCTGTACCAAGACCCACAATCATCCCATTCTCCACATACTTGACAGCTTCTTCAGCCGCATTACGTTTTGCAATATCTTTATTCAATAGTATAATCCGCCTTCAGGTTCTGAAATTTCAGCTTCATTTAGACGATTCTTAACTTTGTCAAGTGCTTCCGTAAAATCTTTATAATTTATTTTAGCTCTTTTATTTTTTATTGCATTCATTCCAGCTTCCACTGAAAGTGCTCTCAAATCCGCACCAGAGAGTCCATCAGTCTCAGCAGCAATTTTCTTGTAATCAATTCCTTTTGTTATAGACATTTCCTTAGTATGTATTTTTAATATCTTTAGACGTGCTTCTTCTTCAGGTAAAGGAATTCTAATAATTCTATCAAATCTACCAGGTCTCAATAATGCTTCATCTAAAATATCAGGCCTATTCGAGGCTGCCATTATCGAAACATTTCCTCTAGGTGTAAATCCATCTAATTCGCCAAGCAACTGCATTAAGGTTCTCTGGACTTCTCTGTCTCCTGTAGTTCCTACATCCATTCTTTTAGCACCTACAGCATCTAATTCATCAATGAAAATAATACTCGGTGCTTTCTCTTGAGCAAGTTGGAAAAGTTCCCTAACTAATCTTGCCCCTTCACCGATATATTTTTGAACTAATTCACTACCAATTAATCGTATAAATGTTGCATTTGTTGCGTTTGCAACAGCTTTCGCCATTAAAGTTTTTCCAGTTCCCGGCGGTCCAACCAATAATACACCTTTAGGAGGTTCTACACCTATTTTCTCGAATCTTTTTGGCTGAAGCATTGGTAGTTCAACAGTACTTCTCAGTTCATCTACTTCTTCAATTAAACCCCCAATATCATTATAATCTTCAGTTGGTTTACTATCTACCTCAGCACCCATAACCAGTGGATCCTTTGTAGAGGGTAGAGTTTCCAAAACTGCTAATGTTTGACGATGAAGTGCGACTCTGTCACCAACATCTAGATTTTCCTTATCAATTCCTTCAGAGATGTGAACTACAAAGTCTGGTCCACTACTAGATTTTATGCTTACGCGTCCATCTTCTAACCTATCAGTAACAGTCCCTATTACTTGCGGTGGTGCTCTTAATCTTGCTAATTCACCTTTCAAATGAGCATTTTCCCTTTTCATTCTAGAAACATCGGCTTCTAATTGCCGTTTTTCAGATTCAAATCTTTCAGTTTCTTCAATTAACCATTTGTTCCAATCTTCACCTTCGCCAGGTGCTGACACGTCACCGTCACTTTCTTCAGAGGTCACTTATAATCACTAAACATTTAATTGGCTTAGATATATATGAGTTTTGATTTGATATGCTATGTGAAATGTGTGGTGCCGAATCGCCCTCCTTGGAATCAAGAAAAGTTTCGGGTTCTGTGCTAAGACTTTGTACTTCTTGTGGAGATATGGGCTCTCAAACGAGTTATAGAGATTCTATAGGTCATAGAGCATTTGTAGCAGAGACACTAGAGAAACGTCAGCAGAAGAATAGATATGAGGAAATTAGCACAGATGATTTTGTCTTAGCCAAAGATTTTGGAGCTATTGTTCGTAAAGCTAGAGAGAAAGCAGGCCTTGATCATGCAGCACTTGCAGCTAAAATATCTGAGAAAAAATCAATTCTGACTTCGGTTGAGGCAGGAAATATGAAGCCTAATGAGAAATTGATAAAGAAGTTGGAAAATTATTTAAAAATTAAATTGACTGAGAAAGTGGAAACAAATAATCCGGTACAATCATCACCATCAGGTAAAGCTTTGACAATGGGTGATCTTCTCAAGCAAGCTATGGATAAAGATTAGAAAATAAAGGCACAAAATCTATTTGTAGTAACTTTCAAACTAATAGATTAATGGGATTGTTAGGTCGGCAGTTTAAATTGGAACGTTCATCCGAGGATTCATTACTTTTAGTACTGTCAACTTTGACTTTTACCATATCTCTTTTTTGTGGATATATGGAAGAAGGTATTGGCAAATTAATTGCACTGCCTTTATTTGGTATTGAATTTCATTTAATCTCTACACCAATTTGGTTACTTTCAGGAATTCTTTGTTTAATCTGCCTTCAGCAGCTTTTTTACAAAATCTGGACACATGGGGTTTGGTTAATTGGCGTTTATTGGTTAACAGCATTTGGGACGATTATATTATTTGTAATGTTTGAAGAAGGAGATTATATTTGGTTCGTAGTAAGTCTAATACTAATATTCTTGGCGATTTTCCTTATGTATTGGATGATTCTAGAAATTTATAGTTTGAGGTACAATATAATTGGTCAGGTACCTGAGGCCGATAGAGAGATAAGTCTTACAGATTGGTTGTTATCTGTGCCCTCATTTTTCGTATGCACATTCATAAGTTACTACTATTATACTAAAATGTATCAAGATGAAGAAGGTTGGTTTACCTTTGGATATGCTTCAGAAGGTTATCTAATATTTCAATTTGGAGTTTTCTTTTCAGGAATGTATATTCTTTATCTCCCTCAAAATTTGTTAGGAGAGTATTTAGAATTCAGTGATTTGGATATTAATACAAGTTACAATGTAGATGAAACTAAAGTCGAACAAAGATTGATTGATTACTCAAAAAATTATGATGAAGGTAAAATTCAAGCAACATTAGTTGATCTGTATCGTATGGCTAATGAGGAACCTGAAGCCTGGGCTCAATTAGGAGAATTTTACCTAGAATGGAGCGTGGAAGAAGTTAAATTATTCATAACAAAATTAGAGAATTTGAGTAATGAAAATGGTAATTAGTTTCTACAACAAAGGTTAAATAAGATTTTTTTTACACGACATATAGAGTTTCACAATTTGAAACTTTACTTGTTGTCTCGGCAACAGGAGCAAATAAGTGAGTAAAATCAGTAGTTTACCAGAATGGACAGCACAAGCCCTTGTGGCTCTAGGAGCAGTTTTCCTGCTTATATCAGCATACGTTATGGGTGTAATGGTTCCAAATGGTTTACTTGCCCCTAATGATTTTGATGCGGATTTCTATTTCGAAGGAGACATTGAAACTTTTGACATAGATAGTGATAATCGTACTGGAGCTTTCTTTGACAAAGTAGGTAGTGGTTCGTATGAGCCTACTGCAGCTACACCTGGTGGAGGTGCAACTCTAAACGTAGTTGGTAAGCCACAAGGTGATGATTATACTATACTCACTCAAAATTTCAGTCTTACTAAAAATGGTATTAATGGCGAAGGAGATTGGTTAGGAACAATATCAGATACAACAGATAATCCTGCATTGTTAGATCGAAAAACTTACGAAGTAGATGGAAAGCAAGGAACTTGGACACCTACAAACCTTCCTGAGGAAGGTAAGACATATGAATTCCCTAATCCTGTAAATGGAGATTACACAGATAATTTCACGTGTTCGGATAAGAGAATGCTTGATGGTCTCGAAGTTATGACTTGTGTTGCTGAATCGGGTGAAGAGGAAAAAATGGATTTTGTACCTGGAGAAGGTAGTGATTTGAAAACATTACAAGAAACCTTTGAGAATTACAATGATTTAGGTGGTCCAGGAGCTGCACCTATGTGGTTTGATTACAGAGCTGAATACATAGTAGGCACTGGAATAGGTGGTGTTGTTGATAGAGTTTTCAATGTCACAGTCTACATGAGTGTTCCACAATTAGTTTATTTGGATGATAATTTCAATTTTACAACAGAATATGAAGGACGTGTAGGTGGTGTAAATACAGCTACATTCCTCAATAGATATTATGATGCTACAGGGTTTAGATCTGGTTGTGTTATGAAGGATACATCAACAGATGAATACATCAATATTATGGGATATTTGAGAATTTTCGAAACTTTTTATGATGATGATGGCAACCTTACAAATATGTCAAATCCGGATTTTGATAGCAACGAGGAAGGCTTCCGAGATTCTTATGGTGAACGAAGTTCGGATGGATGCTGGGCATCACCAATGAACCAATTTGGAGCTGGAGATGGTACTTGGGAAGAGTTAGTTAATGTGACATATAATGTTAGTAGAACAACGACTCAATTTGAAGATGGTCATTATGATCCTGATGGTGATGGATGGGGTTATGATTTCTTTGCACCAATCTGTAAAACGATAAGTTATGTTGACAAAGATTGTTGGGTTCCTGCAGAAGATGGTGCATGGCCAAATGCAATGCATAATCCACATCTTCAAAGTTATACCTATATGGGTGAAGAAGTATGGGATGCAACAAATGCAGGCGTAGCTTATCATTTCAGAGCTAATGAAACGGGAATTCAAGGAAATACAGGATCATTGTACCAAGAAACATTACAAACAGGTCTTGAGATGGATTTCTTTGAGGATGTTTGGATAGACCCAGTAACTGGAACTGTATTAGATCAAAAATATGATATACAGATTAAAGTTCCTGATAAAGATGAATGTTCTGATACCAATTTTACAACTAAAGAAACTTGTGAAGCTGGTGCAGATGGCATTGCAGGTGATGATGATACCACAGAAGATATTGATGAAAGTGCTGATGACGAAACATGGATACTTTATACTTACAGCAAATTAATGCTTAGAGATATTGTAGCTAATTACACAGCAGAAGCAAAAGAAGGAGCTGCAGATACAGCAAATATACAGGCTCTTGCACAATATTACCAAGGTAATGACGTAGTTGTTCTAACTTTGAATGGTGCTTACACTGATAAAACAGTCGATGAACAAATCTCAGGGCAAATCGAGAGTGTGGATGCTTTAACACTTGGGTCAAAAACTTTACCATCGATATTGATTGGTGGTGCACTTGTTTCTCTCTTAGCAGGTTTCTATGTTTATTATCAAAATGGAGCTCCAGGTGTCGTACCTTTGGATGACATGAGGGATGAAGAACCAGAAGCATCTGAATCTGATGCTGGAGAAACTGAAGAAGAAACAAATTCAGATGAAGAAGTTACTGAAGATGAAGATAAACGAGAAATGGCAATACCTCAAGATGAATCTTCTGAGGAAGACTGAATCCAAGATTAATGTCTCCAATTATTGAAAAATTGAAGGACTTTGGTGAACGTCGAAGACGTTTGCTAATAGGTGTCGGAGTAGCTCTTCTGCTTCTCCTTCCTACAATTTGGTTTGGCCTAGGACATGTTATTGCTAAACAAGCATTGACTACACCACATGGTTGTGGAATTTGGGAGTCTAATACACCAACAAATTGGACATCAAATGATGATTGGGAATCGTTTGAACCTTGGCCAGATGCAGATAATAGAATATCTATAAGGAAGGATTTTGATGTTGAATCTTGGCAATTTGAATCATATGAGAATGTAAGTTTCAAAAGTAGAGATGGTGTGAATATTGCAGGGTGGTATTCAGAGGTTGATGATTCAGCACCAGTGGTAATTTTAGTGCATGGAGGATATCTTAATGGGAAATGTAAACCTGAGGTTATTCTAACAGCTAGTTACCTTGCAGATGGAGGAATAAACACATTAATGATTGATCTTCGCAATCATGGAAATAGCGAAAATGTGTCTGATTACATGTATCTTGGTCAGAAAGAATATTTAGACGTTTTAGGAGCATATGATTGGCTAATAGAAGAGAAATCATACACATCTTCATCAATCGGATTAGTGGGCATTTCAACAGGAGCATTGACTGCATCTCTAGCTTTTGGAGATTCAGAAATACAAGCTATGTGGTTAGATAGCGCAATTATTGATTTTCCAATGTTAGTTGAGAATGAACTAGGAAGATTAGGATATCCCAAAGCTTTAGCTTCACCAGCAATAACGATGGGTGAAAGGATTATTGGTATCAATCCAAATGAAGTTCCTCCAATCACTGCAGCATCTAAAGCTGGTGATAGACCTATGTATTTAGTTCATGGAGAAGACGATGGAAGAATATCACCACAACATTCACAAAAATTCTATGATAAAGCAGTTTCTTCAGATGCTAATGTAACTTTGTGGATGGTTGAAGAGGGCGGTCATGTAGATGCTATTTGGGAGCATCCTGTAGAATACCAAAATAAGTTAGTTACTTTCTTTGAAGAAGCTTTGAACTAAAATTCACATAAATTCTTCTATCTGTTTTTTAGCATTATCATCAAATTGAAATTTAGAACCACCCTTGTAGTTAACCATAACAACAACACTTTCAGCATCAAAAACAATTTTTTCATCGTTTTCCTTTGAATACAATTTATGCTCTATTCCAAATGATGAATTACCAATATGACTAACTCTAGTTTTGATATTTATGGTATCAGGATAACGGATAGGTATTCTGTAGTTAGAATTAAAATTGGCAAGAATAGGTCCTATACCTTTATCTAGTAAAATATTTTCCATATCCAAATTCTCTATCTTCCACATTTTGCGGAATAATTCAACTCTTGATGTTTCACACCATTTAAGATAAATTATATTGTTAACATGACCAAAAGAATCTGTATCTCCCCATAGAACCGGTATCTCAGTGTTTATTGGCCAGTTTTTTTCACTCATCTAAGAATTTTTTCCCCATTTGATAGAAGGCATTACCTACCAGCCATTGTCCGCCATCAGCTATTAGCATATCGCCAGTAATGACATCTGCAGCAGGTGAACAAAGGTACAAAACTTGTTGAGCCATTTTTTCTGAATCGGTTATACCTCCAACTGGAATATAATCCTCAAATGTTTTTGCTGTGTCTTCATCAAGCATTAAATTTCGTTTCACATTTTCTGTCAGAACTACTCCAGGACATAATGCATTTACTCTGATATTATCATTTGCCCATTCTAAGGCTAAAGTTCGGGTTAAATTTAGAACACCAGCCTTTGCAGCACCTGAATGCCCTACGAATGGAGCAGCGTTCCAAGCATAATTGGCAATTATGTTAACTATAGAGGCACTCCTTGCTTTTCTTAGCAAAGGATAACAAGCCTTTGAAACTCTAAAGGTGCCATCTAAAACAATATCTACTACAGCTCTCCAAGCATTTTCACTCATTGAAGCAATAGGCGCAACAAAATTCCCAGCAGCGTTATTGATTAAAATATCTAATTCATCCCATTCAGATTTTATAAAATTAGCAACTTCTTCTACAGTTTCATTATTCCTTACATCCATTGTCTTCCAAAGTAGTTCTTTTCCAAATTTTTCTTTAGTTATTGCTGCAGCTTCTTCTAATTTATCCTCTTTTCGAGATGCAATAATTACCTTTGCACCATGATTTAGAAAGGCCTGTGCAAATCCCAATCCCATCCCAGTTGCTCCTCCAGTTATGAAAACCCTTTTTCCTTCAAACAGGTCATCTTTGAATACACTATTCTCAGACATTATGCAACTCCTGTGAACTTATTAATGCTATCAAATCCATCGTCAGGTAAAGACATCATAGTTTTTGATCCTGACCCAATAGCAATAGCTCTTGAAAGTGTTTCAGGTAGGATTCGTTCATAGAAAAATCGTGCCAAGATTATCTTGTTTGCATAATAATTACTTTTATCTTTTTTAGAGAATGCTACTTCTAGCATTAACAACCACATATAAGCCATAGCAACAAGGCCAAACTGCCTTAGATAATCAGTTGCTGCAGCTCCAATTTCATATGGGTTAGAAAGTCCTTTTTGAGCCATATACAGTGTAGTTTTCTGAAGTCCCTTTAATGCCTTTGAAAAGGGAATAACAAATTCTTTCATTTCTTCGTCTTCTTTATGTTTCTCAATGAAGTCAAGTGCAGGATGGAAAAATCTTCTCAGTAGTCTTCCCATGCTTTGTGGCATCTTTCTGCCAGCCAAATCTAGGGCTTGTATTCCATTAGTTCCTTCCCAGATAGGGGCAATTCTTACATCTCTACAAAATTGTTCCATTCCGTATTCTCTTATGTAACCATGACCCCCATAAATTTGGAGCATGTCTGATGTTATTTCTACACCATAATCAGTTAACAATGCTTTGATTATGGGTGTCATCAATTCAACTAAATCATTAGCTTCTTTTCTGATTCGTTCATCAGGATCTTTCTCGGATTTATCGATTTCTAATGCAGTCCAACAAGCTAGCATTCGACTTGAATCAATTAATGCCTTTGATCTCATCAACATTCTTCTAACATCAGGATGAACAATTAATGGGTCAGCCTCTTCAGCAGGATTTCTAGGTTCTTTGAGGTCTCTTCCTTGAATACGTTCTTTAGCATATGCTAAACCATTTTGATAGGCTATCTCAGCTTGGCCAAGACCTTGCAAACCAACCGCAATTCTTTCAGTATTCATCATTGAAAACATTGCAGCTAGCCCCTCATTTAATTCACCAATAAGATAGCCGTTTGCATTTTCAAAACTCATAACACAAGTTGCAGAACCATGAACTCCCATCTTTTCTTCTATAGAAACACAATTCACACCGTTTCTTTCTCCTAAGGTTCCATCACTGTTTACGTTGTATTTTGGTACTAAAAATAAACTAATTCCTTTAACACCTTTAGGTGCATCTGGTAGTTTTGCAAGTACCAAATGTATTATGTTTTCAGCCATATCATGTTCCCCACATGAAATGAATATTTTTTGTCCATTAATTGAATAAGCATTATCTTCAGGTTTAGCTGAAGTTCGTATAAGACCTAAATCAGTACCACAATGTGATTCCGTTAAACACATAGTACCAAACCATTCTCCAGACAAGAATTTAGGTAAGTAAGTATTTTTGATCTCTTCATTTCCATAGTTGTGAATACAATGATATGCACCCTTTGTTAATCCCATATAGATACCGAGAGACATATTTGTTGCACAAGAAACTTCATCAGAAAAAACACTTATTACATTAGGAAATTCCATACCGCCATATTTCTGATGTCCAAAGAGTTGTGTTAATCCAGAATCAATTACCATCCTGGTTGCCTTCTTCATACTTTCTGGTACGGTTACTTTTCCATCCTTGAAAATCACACCTATTTCATCACCTTCTTTAGCAGATGGAAGCCAGTAGTCTTCACTAATTTTACCAAATTGCTCACTAATCATTTCAATCATATCCCAAGATGCTTCATCATATTCAGGATATTTCCCTAATACACTTTCAATTTCTAAAACTTCTCTAAGTATGAATTCATATTCTCTATGTGGTGCTTTGTATTGAACCATTTTAGTTCCTCAGAGGTTTTCCTGTAGTCAACATATGCTCAACACGATCCATTGTACCTTCAGTTTTCATTAGTTTAATAATTCCATTTCTTTCCATTTCCAGTATTTTGTCATCAGAAACAGTTTCAGTTGGGTCTGTGTCTCCTCCGCACAAGATATATGATAATTCTTTTGTGACTACAACATCATGTGGAGTTGCGTGCCCGGCTTTTACCAAATCTTGAACAGCTAAATCTAGAGTAGCTTTACCCGAAGGCCCAGGCAAATGGTGTTCGTTTGGAATCGGAGCCTCATAACCTTTAGTCATTGCAAGACATAATTGTTTCGCGTCATAGAGGACTCTTGTTCTATTCATAGTTATCTGGTCCTCTTCACGCAGTAAATTCATTTCCTTTGCTTCTTGAGCACTAGTTGCTACTTTGGCAGTACCAACATTTTGAAATATTTTAGTTATATTTGCCATCGGTCCTTTTGGTTGTCTTGGATTATTATTCCATCTAGTTATCATTTCTTTACAACCGCCCCATGCAGGGACAAGGCCAACCCCTACTTCGACTAATCCCATATAACTTTCAGAATGTGCCTGTACGGCATCACATGCAAGCAAAACTTCACAGCCACCTCCAATAGCTAATCCAGAAGAGGCACCAACAACTGGAAAGTTTCCATGCTTTAGCAGCATAAAGGCCAATTGACCTCCCATGACAAATTTTTCAGCTTCGTCCCACGCTCCAACGTTAGTCACAAAACTGGATAGTCCTAGATTAGCCCCAGCTGAGAAGTTAGCCCCATCATTTCCAATAACTATTCCTTTATATTTCCCAGATTCACATAAATCTGCAGCTTCAGTTAGGGTCTCCATGATTAGAGGATCCATAGAATTCATCTTGCTGTGAAATTCAGCTAGAATTATGTCTTCATCCATATCCCACAAACTAGCTGAAGAATTCTTGAAAATTGGTTTTTTACCTATTTTTACATCGGAGACAGTCAGATGTCCTTCAGGCCTTTTTAGTACAGAATATTTGCCATTGGTCCCAAAATAATTTACATTATTATTTTCCATTTGGTAAAAATTACCTTCACCAATATTATCTAGAAGTGCAGGAATTTCCATTCCTTCATTTGAAATCTTAGAGGAAAACCATGATGGCCCTAAATCATCTAGCATCTCAAACGGTCCTTTTTTCCATAAGAATCCATTTTTCATAGCTAAGTCGACATTTACAATATTATCAGTAATTTCAGGCACTAGTGAAGCCGCGTAGGTCAATGTTTTGGAAAGAACCTTCCATGCATATTCACCCCCTTTGTCTTTATGTGTAACTAAATTACGTAATCCTTTCTTGCCAGCTTTAACACTTTCAAGTCCTACTTTTTTATTGGATTTAGAGTATTCTCCGGTCTTTAAATTTCGTGATTCTTTAACCTTTTTACCTGAATCTTGATTAAGCCGATAAAATCCACCTTTACCCTTTCGTCCAGTATAACCATCTGCAATCATTTCAGACAAAATTTTGTCTATTCCTAATTTTTCTTGCTCATTTATGCCAAGGTTATACATGTCATTTTTTGGAAGATTAGAAGACATACTCTCAGTCACATGCGGTATAAGATCAAGACCTACAACGTCACCTAATCCAAAAACGCCAGTTTTAGGAGCACCAATAGGCCTCCCCATAATTGCATCAGCCTCTTCGACAGTTAATCCGAGTTTCAAAGCTTCAACCATCCCTATTAGAGTCCAGTATGTACCTATTCTATTTCCAATAAATCCAGGCGTATCATTACATATTACAACTTCTTTCCCAAGATTTATATCACAAAATTTGGTAACTAAATCTATCTTAGTTTTATCAACTTCTTTACCTGCTACTATTTCTAGCAATCTTAGATATCTTGGAGGATTAAAGAAGTGTGTAATCATAAAGTCTTTAGAAAATGATTTTGGCATTCCTTTTATCAAAAGTTTTCTTGGGATTGTAGAAGTATTTGAAGTTATGAGTGAATTTTTTTTCCTAATCTTGTCTATTTTTTTGAACACATCATGTTTAATTTTCAATTTTTCTAAAACTACTTCTATTATTAAATCAGCATCACTTATTAAATCAAGATTATCTTCTATATTGCCTATGGTTATGCGTTTAGCATTGTCCTTATGCATCAAAGGTGTGGGACTTCCTAGTTTTACAGGCTTTAACATTTTTTTTACAGCGTTATCAGTTATTATATCCCTATTTTCAGCACCTTCGGGCACAATATCAAGCAAAGTTACGTTAAAACCTGCATTTGCAACATGAGCCGCAATCCCACTTCCCATTACACCTGCACCAATTACAGCCACTTTCTCTATCTTCATTTATCCTCTTTCAAGTACTGTTGCACATCCTTGTCCACCACCAACACACATTGTGGATAATGCATATTTTTTCTTTGAGACATTTAGAAGTGACGCTGCTTTTCCAGTTATTCTTGCTCCGCTTGCCCCAAGAGGATGACCCATAGCAATTGCTCCACCATGAATGTTTAATTTTGACATATCTATACCTAGTTCGTTTACACATGCGAGACTTTGTGCAGCAAAAGCTTCATTCATCTCAATAATATCTATATCCTCAAGTTTCAGTCCAGCTCTTTTCAGTGCCTTTTGTGTTGAC
>CACALG010000017.1 GCA_902533295.1 uncultured marine group III euryarchaeote
GGATTAATTGATTCAATTGTTGCAATTGGAGCCTGATTATCTAACTGTCTTTCATAATAGAGAGCTAAGCCTGCATCAGTCCCAACTGCAATATTTTCACCTCTGTAAGACATTGCCACACTATTTATGTCTCCAAAAGCAGAGATACGCCATAACTCATCACCATTACTTGCATTAGCTAAAACTAATTTTTTATTAGTAGAGCCTGCAACCAAATATTTTGCATTGCCATTAAAATCAATATCTGTAATAACTCCTCCTATGTTTTTGTCCCATAATTTAAAATCAGTAGATAAATCAAGAACGGTAATTAATCCTTGATCGGTTCCAAACGCATAAAAATCAGGATTAAAACTTCCTGTCACACAAGTTACTTCATCAGATTGGGCATATTCTAATGCAGGATCTCCACCACCTGATGCATAAACATAAACTCTACCACTTTCAGATCCGATAATCAAATAATTACTATCTCCTGAAAAAGCTATATCTGTGATTTTCCCATCTAATGTCCCTGAATGATACCAGCTTGGATTATCTCCTGAGGATGTTTCATACACATATACGTTACCATCTTCTGTACCTGCTGCAATATATTGATGATCTGGTGATATTGCAACGGTAGTCATAGTATCACTTGCATGGTTGTCAACCCAGATTTCATCATCTGAATTTGTATTGAAATAATAAACATTACGAAAGTCAACTACTGCTAGCCTTGTACCATCTGGAGTTATATCAACATCACCTAAACTCAAGAAAAAATCTGACTTATCCCAATTTTTTGAACCTTCTTCCCAGAGGGTTACAGTTGTATCAGTTTCTTCTCCAGTAACAACAAATTTACCATTTGATGACATATCCATAGATGATATTCCTTGGCCTACTGTTTTAGAATTATATGGTGTTGAGGTATGATTTCGCCAAAGCGAGACACTTTTAGCATAGGTGGCAGAAATGTTTACAGAATCTTCCGATATTTCTACATGTGAAATTTCATCTGTAGAATAATACTCCCAAAGTGGATCCTTATCAGCCTGGACATCTGAAAGTGTGAATGATATTGCTACCAAAACCAGTACTGCTACACTTATTCTTCTCATATCTTATTACCTAGAAGTGGTATTAACGTAATAATAGGGGGGATTATTACAGTGCGCCTAACCTCTCATTAAATTATAGCGTCCTCTCAACTCTAGAACTTTTAGAGATTGAAGTACTGATTTAGAAGCCTCTTCCTCTGAATAAGCGTCAAGAAATATCTCTCGACCATTAATTTCTGAATGATGTGAATCTAAAGACTCAAGAAATACACGTAAATCTGAAGCTCTATCCTCATCATCATCTGACATGCTAGAAAGACCAAAATCAATTGCATAAATTTTATCATTAACTAAAAAATTACTAGTTGTAGGGTCACCATGAATTACATTTAATGAATGAATTTGAGAAAGTAGTTGACCTGTTTGAATTAAATATTTCTTGAAATTTTTACCACGCAAGGCTCTCTCAAGTGTTTGGCCTTCTATAAGTTCCATAAAAATACTATTATCAGATGTGTTAACACTAAAAATAGCAGGAACTGGCACGCCTTGTGATAGTAATCTTTCCATAATACGAGATTCACTACGTAATCTTTCCACAACTAACCTTTTTTCCAATGTAGGATGACGATAGCCTCTCTTATTACGTATTTTAGATATGACTGTTTTGCCATTCCATTCTATTGTTTCAACAATAGCCTCAGCCCCCCTAAACTTCATCTCCAAGTAACCTCAACCATATCAGTTCTATATTTCTGATTAACCCTATTATCATCATCTGTTATCTCGTAATCTGCAGCCATCATCTGATAGCCAAGCCAACCAATCATTACACCATTATCAACACACAATGCCTTTTCAGGAACAAAACACTTGACTCCACGTTCTTCTGCCATAGTCATAGCCATTTCTCTAAGGCGTGAATTACATGCTACTCCGCCTCCCAATACCAATTCTGTCTTTCCAGTATGAGCTAATGCTCTTTCAGAAACTTCACAAGACATTGCAAAGGCAGTTTCCTGGACAGAATAAGCAATACTAGGTAATGAGTGACCTGCGTCTACTTTTTGTTTTGCAGCAGTCATTAATCCTGAGAAGGCTAAATCCATTCCCTTAACTGAATATGGTAAATCTATCAGTTCATCCCCTTCCGCAATCTTTTCAAGCTTAGGACCACCTGGAAAACCCATACCTGCTTCTCTAGCAAATTTGTCTAATCCATTTCCGATTCCTATATCTATAGTCTCTCCAAATACTCTGTAACGGCCTGCAGCATACGCAATAACTTGTGTATTTGCACCCGAAAGATATAGTAAAACTGGATCTGTTGCACCCTCCAAAAGACCTATCTCTAAATGAGCAACACAGTGATTTACTCCTAAAAATGGAATATTATGAGCATAAGCAAAGGCTCTAGCTGCAGTCGCACCAGTTCTTAGACAAGGACCTAAACCCGGACCCCTTGCATAAGAAACAAGTGTAATCTCTTTTGGTGACAAATTAGCTTCTTCAAGAGCACTCTTGAACAATATTGGAAACTTTTCTGAATGATGGTTTGCAGCTTCTCTAGGATGTATTCCTTCCCCCTTATCAGGAATATAAACTGACCTTTGATTAGAAAGAATCTTACCTTCTGAAGTTATTATTCCTACACCTGCTGTGTGTGCTGTTGATTCAATACCTAAAATTATTTCGCTCAATTAAATTACTCATCTTCAGATAAGGAATCTGAGATTGCCATTTCCCTTTTGTCCTCGCCTTGATCTGCATTTTCATCTGAATCAGATTCATCTGCATCAGATATTTGGTCCTCTGTTCCATTATATATTATGTAACAGCAGAAGCCTAATATAATAAAAATTGCTAAAAGTCCAGTCCAAGAGCCATCTGATTTCGAGAAATCATCGCCCGATTCAATCTCTATAAATCTATTCAAAGTTATAGTGTAATCCGTTGAATTACCACTATCAACAACAATCGATTCTACTGCAATCGAAAGTGGGCCTTCTTGAGAAGCAAGCCAAGTTACATTTGTTATCTGTGTACTTTTGGATGGAAGAGAAACACTTGCTCTAGAGGATGTCACCTTTGAATTAACAAAAAGATCAACATACAAATTATTGAAATTAATATCCGTTGGGTTAAAAATAGACACGCTAAAATTGACGGTGGAAAATTTAGGTGCTTTTTTACCCGTTATGTATGGGCTTTCGTCAACAAAAAGATTACCTGATTCAAACTTAACACTAGAATGATCTAAATCAAAAGATTCCATTATATGTATATTATTATCTATGTGTCCTTCCCAAGATTTCTCCAAATATCCAAAACCTAAATCAAGCTTAAAAGTAAATGTAGCATTGTGAACTAAAATCTGACCTGAAGAATCAATTTCATACTGCTTTGCCCAATTCCAAGAACCTACCATTGTATCTCCATCCCATTGTCTAGACTCAAAACCTACAATTGGTAAACCTGTATCTTCATCAAATGCTGAAAAAGTAACCCACCATTCTTGTGTCATACGCGTACTGCAATTATAATAATATATTGACTGTAAATCAGGTTCTGAACCAATAGAACGTAACCCAAGGGTGTAATTTCTTATATTAACTCCAGAAGCTGTTAGATTAGTGTCTTCTGAAAAAATGCCATAGTTAATCTTGCTAAAACCATCCAATGCTAAACCTGTAATCTCAGCATTGCCTCCAACTAACCAAATCATACTGTAATAAATTGTTGAATCATATATGGATAAATTGCCTGCGTCTGAAACTAGAGTATATGGATTATATTCCATTGTACTTATTGTAGTATTAATTATATCTAATTGCCCACCAGGATTGATTCGAATCTCAGAAGTTGTGTAATCTAATGTTCTGTTAACATTCAAATGTGAATCTTTGATTACTAAATAACCATCAATAAGGATATCTCCACAAAGCCAAATATTTTCCTCCTCTAAAACTAAACTTTGATCACTAGCTACAGTCATATTCTCATATTGACATTCTTCTGCTTCTGCATTCAATGTTAGAAAGAGAACCGCAAAAACAAAAATAGCGCTTACTATATTCAAAACACGCATGATATTCTAAAAGAGTCTCCATATAAATGCAATCCATGGTTCTTCTTTAGTGTGATATTAGTTTTAAAGGGAGCTTTATTTGTCATAATAATGAAGCGCTTTTTAGGATTGATTCTGATGATTGCTCTGCTTTCACAGCCATTGGCTAAAAGTGAAATTGATAGTTACGTGAGCTATCCTGGAAATATACCTGATTTTCATAATTTTAATACACCACAACTGGAACCTGGTGAAAGCGACAATTTTGCTTTAGACATCCAAAATAGATATGCATATTCTATAGACAACGTAGTCATCAATGCTGAAATATATTACAGAGCAGATATAGATGAGGGGGAAAATTTAGAAAATATTCCAAATGATGAAAGGCCATACATTGACAACAAATGTTGGAAATCTCTACCTGAAGAAGATAGATACTGTGAGGAGAATAGTGAATTAGAAAAAGTTACGTTCACTATAGGAACTATTGAAGCAAATAACACTATCACTCTTGAATTCACGATTGTGACTAAAGATGATACTAAAGAGGGAACCTATTTTGTTAGATTTTCTATGGATTTTGACTATAATGGAACTGCAAGAATAATGCAATCTAGAGGTCACTGGAATATGGACTTATGGGAAGAGGCCACTACAAATGTAACAGAAGGAACTCCTGGTAATATAAATTTAGAAATTCTAAGTGTAGATGGAATTATTCCTGATTCTTCTTTTGGAGTAAAGAAACCAATTCCAAAATGGCCATTGTATATTCTTATTACTTTAACCGTTGTATTTGCAGGACTTTCAGTTATTTTTTACCTTGAAGAAGAAGGAAATTATCCTGAATTAAATAAATGGCTTCAGAAGCAAAGGGGCAAACTTAATGAGTTTAGGTTGCGCTTTAAGTACCGAAAAGGCAGCTAGAGAAGCGTAATCCAAATCTCCTGTTTTTTCTATTATATCCTTTACTTTAGGATCACCAAGTATAGATATAATTTCAGATAATTGCTCATCATTTAAACTTAGGAAAGCTTTCCGTAGATGATGTCCTTTTGACAATTCACCACCTATTCTATTACTTATAAGGTCTTGATATGGACTCAATGTATTCGAATCTAGTTTCTCCTTCTGGAATGCTTTGTCTGCGACTTCAAAAGCAGCATCTGCAGATATCAAGCCTGAGTATATGCCACCACCTGAAGTAGGCTTAGCCATTCCTGCTGCATCTCCAGTCAAAAGAACATTGTCAGTATAACTTGGATTTCTGGTACCAAATGGTATAAGGCCGCTAACTCGATTAATTATCTTAGCTCCTCCAAGTAACTTTGAAGGTGCACCTTTGTGAAAATAATCTCTGAAAAAATTTTTAGGCCTATTTGGCAAAACGGTTGCCATACCTATCCTACCTTCATTTGGCCCTGTAGGAATTCCCCATCCAAAAAATCTTGGTGCCAATTCTGAACCAACAAAAAGATCAACATGATTATCACGACCCTGATAGCCTTCAACATCTGCACCAAAAGCTGCCAAAACTTCTCGTTTGGTACTAAGTCCAGCATCACGTGCAACTCGAGAGGCTGGCCCATCTGATCCAATTAACAATCTAGATTTAATTTCAATTTTACCGCTTTTGCTTTGAACTGTCGCCGTAATTCCTTCCTTCGACTTTTTATGGCCTAAATATCTATGACCTGCTCGCAATTCTGCTCCTGCATCAATTGCTTTGTTAGCAATAGATCTATCTAAATCTGGCCTGTCAATAACCAAAGCTTTAGTTTCTGATGCCTGAAAATCAAGAAACGAATCATTAGGACCCCACAATCTTGCTCCATTCATCTCTTGAAATACGGGGCGTTCATACCCTAAATATTCAAATGTTCGAGGTGTAATGAGACCTGCACATTGGCACGGTTCACCTACTATTTCATCTTCTTCTACAATTGTTGTAGAATAACCTGCCTTCGCTAGATTCCAGGCAGTTCTAGAACCGCTGGGTCCTGCCCCTATGACTAAAGCATCAATCATTGTGCCTTACTATTCGAGGGGGACTAAATCTATTTGGCAACTATCTGTCAAACCAGCATCAGCCAATGATAAATTAACATCAACTGCCGCACCATTTAACATAACTGCAAAATTAGCATGTGGTAATTGGAATTTCTCAATACAGTTCTGTAATAATTTATTTACAGGCATGTTTGAAGGTACCTTAACATTTGCTGTTTTACCGTCTACTGTTGATACTATTACTACACCTATTTTCGAAGGAACTGCAGTTGATTCCTCACCTGTAGCTTCATCGGAGGCTTCATCATCTGAAGGTGGAGCTCGAGAAGAGCGGCCACGTCTGTTTCGGATTATTGGTATTGCAACCAACATAAGAACTAGTACAACTCCTGCCACGAAGGGCCAGAGAAGTGTTATTCCAGTTCCTCTAATCAATTCTCTTTCAGTCAATGTATTAATGAATTCAATCTCTCCCAAAACTGCAGGTAGCACTAATGGTAGTGTATCGCTGTATTCATCATTATCAGTTCCACCACCTGGTGATGTAGGATCACATGTATCACATTGCATAATTTCGAAATTGCCAGTTCCTGCTTCAATTGTCCAAGTCAATGTGAGTTCTTCCTTATTATCTTCATCTGGAACCACCCAATTGAATTCTACTTCAGTTGTATCTGCTTGATTAATTGATTCTGTTACTGATTCTATTTTCTCAAAACCAGTTCCATCCTCAAACTTGACTGATAATGTCTTACCAGCTGATCCTGTAATACTCCAATCTGCATTACCTATGTTCTCAACTGTGACTGTAATCTCAACTGATTCTCCAACTTCTGGATTACGCGGATCCATGGCTATTTTCTTAATTCTGAAATCTGGAAGGGTTTCAAACCTAACTTCTGCGCTCATGTTATCTTCTCCTTGTGTGAAAACTCCGGAACGTGGATATTCATTGTCTGTATATCTACCTAATTCATCAAACATGCGGTCCGTTTCAACTGAAAAACCATCTCCTTCTGATTCACATTCAAATTCCTGTACATTATAATCATCACATACCGGATTCACTTCAGCTCTGAAAGAACTCCATTCTTCCCCAACTGTCTTCCAACGGAATCTAACATCTGTTGTTTCTCCTGCATCAACATCGAATTCAACATGATCCTTATTTGTACGGTCTTTCAAAATTTCATTATCCTCACTACTATCTGCAGTAATATACAAACGAGCTCCCTTGACATCTGCAGCTCCAGTATTACTTACTGTAACTGTAAACGTAACAATGTCCTCAATATTCGGAGTTTGAGCAGAAGAACCACCATATTTGCTGTCTACTCTCATTGTGTCTATCTGAAGATCAGGTTTAACTCTTAACAATTCAGAATAGCGAGCATCATTATTGTTCTCATTTGGCTCAAGAATTTCGCCATTATCATTGTCTTCATCATAATCTGCCCTCACTTCAACATACCACTCACCGCCTTCAATAAGCCAATCATCAGAAGCTATGGATTTCATATTATTTGATTTTATATTTGTAGTCTTGTCATATAGTGATTTGATATATGTGCCTTTTCCTTCATCCAATTCAAAACCTGCAATTAACAAGTCATCTATCTCATTTTGTGTTTCTGGTGATTTCTTTGGGTAATAGAAAACTTCAACACGAACGTCATCTGCGTCTGCAGTTCCCACGTTTTCTACGTCAACTAAAATCACAACAGTATCTTCTTCCTTAACTGTAGTAGCATCTCCTATTTCACCATCAATTTCCAAAGAAATTTTTGATGAACTAACAACAATTTCTGGTCTTTGAACAATGACAGTTAAACTGACCTCACCACGTGCGTTTGGATCATCCTCTTCATCACGTATTGAAATTTCTATAGTTTCATTACCTTCATCTGCTTCATCATTGACTTCCACAAATACCCACAAATCATCTAATTCACCGTCTTCAATCTCTACTCCTGAAGTTGGCCATTGCTGTGTTTTAGAACTATCTTGCCAGAACGTAACTTCCCAATCATCCTCTAAACTACTCTCAACTTCTGGTATAAATATGTCTAAATTAGAACCTGTATTATCCAATTTAACCTTGAATTTTACACTATTTTGTGTAGTACTACCCTCATATTCAGGGTAAATTTCCTTAGCACTGTCAATAGCTGTAGCTTCTAAGTCTCTACGTGGGGAGGCCACTTCCAATGTAACTGAAAGGGTCTCTGCGGGTTCAGTACCGCCATTTGGTGAAAACTCTGTCAAAATTGTATAATTACCAATATCTGAGTCCTGATCTGGTGCTGCACACAAATAAAGATACTTGGATTGACCTGCACCAATAGAACCACTAAATGATGATGTACACGAAGAGGATTGATACAGCGCAACATCCCATTCATCTGGGTAAGTAGTTGCAATAATATTATCATCAATTGTATCTTGCTTATTTCCAGTATTAGTCAATTTGAAAGTAAACTTCTCAGTCCTCTCTTCTTCATCGGTTTCTGTTGATGGATATGAAGTTACACTCTTATCTCCAATAACCTCAATACTTACTCCATAAATTTGTCCAATAACAGTTGTCAACACTACATTTTCACTAATTGATAAATCACCTGCAGATTTAGCTTTAATTGTAATTTCATAATTATTGCCTTGCAGAGCGGTTCGCTCCTGATTTGTCAAGTTAGCTAAGTCGTAAACTGGTAAACTTACTGAAACTGTAACGGAACCTGTTCCTTCCTTATCAAGAGAGACTTGGGTTCTATTCAATGAAGCCCAAGATAAATCATCATCTAATATTGATAAAAGTATAGAATCAGAACCATCACCAGTATTTTTTAGATCAACGGTGAAGTTTGCAGTAGTTCCTGGGAGCTTAGATACGGACGTAACATCAGCACTTATCTCAACTCCTCTAGCTAATGTAACATCAACTTTGAAAGTTATTGCATAATTAGACTTAGCACCTTCTTCATCACAAGTATCACAATCTGATACACCTTGAACCACTACATCATATACTTGATCAGCAGTGTCTTCTGGAACTGTAATAAACAAGGATACTTCCTCTTGACCGCCCTCTGCAACGCTCACGTAGTTACTACTGAAAGATACAGAAGTCCAACCATCTGGTGCCGTAGCTGTTAAGGATACGACATCATCTCCAGTTCCTTTGTTTACAACATCGAAATCAACCGAAGTTGGTATTCCTACTGTTGCATCTACATTTATGTCACCTGGATTATCTAAATCAAGCTCAATCCAATACTCTTGATTTACAATTGTTATTATGCTTACTGTAGTGTTAACAAATTTTGGTGGATTTTCTTTGCGTGCCTCATCAGATGAAGCGGTTAAATTAATAGTGAAAGCTTTGTTATTTTCACCTGAACGTATAGAAACACTCAGATTAACAACCTCTTCACCTCCAGCTTCAATATCCTCAACTTGGAAAGATACTGGATCGACTGACCAACCTTCTGGATAGTCATCTATAGTTACTGAGAAAGTGTCAACTCCCGTACCTTCATTTTGAACTCGAACTGGATATATTATTGTTGAACCAGGATCACCGCTTTTTGATGAAACTACTACATCAACCTTGAACTGTTTGTTTACAGTTACCTTAACAGTACCTGTGTCATTTGCACTTGGATTATCTTCAGATGTTCCTCTTACAATAATGTCATTATCGCCAACTGTTGCATCATCATCAATATTAACTGTCAAGTTAACTGAAGTTGACTCACCACTGGTTAATTCTACTTCATCAATTATTGAAGCCCAAGATTCCTTTTCACCCTCTAATGATAATGAAATTGTATCTTCTCCATTACCTTTATTTTTAACTGTTATTGAATAAGTCAATTCGTCTCCAGGGTCACCTTTCTTAGAACTGTCACCCGATACTTGAACTGAAACTTCAAAAATTTGATCTACATTGATAAAACTATTTCGAGAGTTTGTAGTTACACCATCCTCAGATGTCGCTCTAACTATCAAAATATAACCATTCTTAGCTTCAGTATCTTTTGGTGGAGTAACTCTAAGAGTTGTTGTGTCATTAGTACCTGCCGCAAGCGTGAAAGCTGAGTCTCCAAGTTGTCCCCAACTGGCATTGCCTCCTATTAATGACAATGCAATATCATCTTCACCGTTACCATCGTTTGCAATTTTAATTGTAAAGTTAACCTGCTCTTCAGGTTTGGCAGACATCGTATCTTCACCAACTATCGAAATCTTAGGCTCATAATTTTGCAAGACAGTAGTTCGGGAAGTATATGTAGAATTAATAGATACATTATAATCTGATGATATCGTCACTATAATACTAGTTTCAGATTCAGCGGCAGCATCATCTGGTGCTTTTACAACCAAAACATCGGTCAAAGTGATATTATCGTCTACACCAAGGTTGCTAATTTTATCTTGATCTAAAGAAGCATCCCAACCTTCTGGTAATGAAGAAGTATCGACAGCCAAATTAAACGTGTCAACTGCATTACCCTTGTTAGTTACTTCAAAGGAATAATAAACGCGTTTACCTGCTTCAACGTCTTTTGAACTTGAACCTACTTTATCAACCTGAAGCGCTGGAAGCTGATTTACTTGAACTGTAACAGATGTTGAAGATACTGTTTCTCCATCCTCTGAAGTTGAAACAATAGATATACTTTTCAAACCAGCTGTTGCTTCAATATCTGGTGTAACTGAAAGATTAAAAAATCCAACTTCATCAATATCTAGTGTTAATGTGGATGGCTGAGGAGTTATATCCCACTGATCGACACCATTAGCACTAAAAGAAATTGTTACACTATCTTCTGTGTTACCACCAGTATTCTTTACACTAACTTGAAATTTGACGTTCTCGTTTGGATCAACAGTTTTTTCACCAGTACTTGGTGTTAATGTCGTACCATAAACATTGTTAACACTTAATGAAGCTGTTTGAGTTTTAGTTTTACCACCGCTGTCACTATTTTGGGATTTAGACTTGAAACTAATCTGGGCAGTGTCTCCACCTTCAGCCGTATTTGTTGTTCTGTTAGCAATTTTTACAAAAAGAGTAGCAGTTCCTGTTTCATCTTCTTCTACAGAAAGTGAAGATGGTAAGATAAATGCAGTATAACCTGTAGGAATAGTGGAATTCGTTACACTCATATCATAAGTGTCATCATTGTCTCCAGTATTCTCAATCGTTATTGTGTATTGTAGTTGTTCTTCTGGATCTCCACTCTGTGTAGACGGAGATACCGTCATTTTATGGTCATATGCATCAGCTGATGCATTACCAGAGATTAAAAGAAAACCAACACATAAAAGCACGAATGCAAATGTGTGTACAAGCTGTTTGTTATAGTTCAAGCTCATTGCTATACCTTATCTTTTTCACCAGAGCGTAGGTTATAAAGCTTAGTGAATAATTATTAATAATAGTTGCTAATTATTAATATATGAGTAGCTCATATTCACTACCTCCAATACTAGTCTCACAAATAGAGGCTCTCGTCGATTCAGGGCACTTTAGTAGTCGCTCTGACGTCGTAAAAGAAGCATTACGTTTTTTGATTGAAAAGAAGAATTACCTTAGACATGCTGCAGCCGTAGAAATGTACAAAAAAGGAAAGGCAACATTAACAAAAGGAGCCGAAATTGCTGCAGTCTCACCAGACACTTTTAGAAATATTTTGAATGATCAAGGGATATTGACTCCAGATACAGTCGAATGGGAATCAATAGAATAATCTTTTAAATATGCATCGTGCAGAAAAAAATTATCTGGAGGCGAGAGAATGGTTAGACTCATTAAACCAAGATAATATCGTTCCTGGATTGGAAAGAATAGAAAAAATAATGAATACTTTAGAAAATCCTGAAAAAAAATTAGATTTGATAGTAATAGGAGGCACAAATGCAAAAGGAAGTACGTGCTTCAACCTAAGTTATAACCTTACCCAAAACGGAATCAAAACGGGATGCTTTACTTCACCCCATATACATTCAATAAGAGAAAGAATCAGAATAAATGATAAAATGATAAGCATGACTGAGTTCACTAATTTAGTAAATACAATAAAAGAACTTACCATTCATGAAAAGATAAATGCTACATACTTCGAAATTATTACTGCTGTTGCATACCAATATTTTCATAACAATAATGTAGATTATGCCATAATGGAAATCGGTTTAGGTGGTGAATGGGATGCTGTGAATATTGGTGATGCAAAGATTGTAATCTTAACAACTTTAGGAATAGATCATGTAGACTATCTAGGTAGCAACATAGAAGGAATTGCCAAGACCAAAGCTAAGATAGTAAGAAAAAATAGCGACGTTATAACTGGTTGGCCTGATAAATATCACAAACTAATTCCTCAAAGCAAAAGTTTGACATATGCTAAGAGCGTAAAGGAATGGATTAAACATTCTTTGAGAATTTTGAACATAAACAAAGAGGTTAAGATGAGAAAAATACCTGGAAGATATGAAAAATATTCTAATTTTATCATAGACACCGCACACAATCCCCAAGCAATGAAATTTCTAATTTCAAAAAATAATGAATATGAAAAAATAATTATAGGAATGATGAAAGACAAAGATATTGAAGGGATAATAAAATGTTTACCAAAAAAATGTGAAATATTAATCACTAATCTCAAAACGGAACGTTCTGCAAAAAATAGTGAACTAGCATTAATATGCAAAAATCTGGGTTATTATTGCAAAGAATTTGAGAGTGTAAAACTAGCTATAGATTATGCAAAGAATTATAAAACTCTTATTACAGGTTCATTCTATACTGTCTCTGAAGCAAGAAAATGTTTTAAACTTAAAGGACATAGTGAACTATAAAATACAGGACCAAACTTGAGAAATAATGAAACAAACACTCACTTTGTGCATAATTATGCTTTTTTTGGGAACTACAATAAGTGGGTGCTTAGGAGATAGTTTTTCAAATAACACCGATGATATTTCAATATCTTCACCAATCTGGGCAAAAAGTGATTTCTGGGAATACAGCGTAAAAACATCTAATCTAGAAATTTCAACTACAATGGTTGTATCAATTGATAACGATGCAACCGACTATTACATAGGTACAGGATCTCTTGAAGATGCAAAAAGACACGCAGTTCTAAACCATAATCCTGCGTTAGGACGCGTCCAAATGTCTGATTTTTCAGTGTATGAGAATAATGAACCTCAAAAAATAATTGATTTTCCATTAAAAACAAGCAAAAGCTGGTCTTTTGCCCTTTATGGGGAAAATGAATTTGTGGCTAGTGTTATAGAAATTGAAAAAGGATTAGCAGAGATTTCTGCAGTTAGTGATAGCGGAGCAAGAATAAGTTACATTTTTAGTCAAGAAGCTAGATGGTTTTCATATTTTGAATTTACTAACGCAAACGGTGAAACTATCCTAAGTATGGAATTGGCAAACTATGGAACTGGATTCACAGGCAATGCCTATTTCTGTAGAGGTGGTGATCTTTATGACAAAGAATTTGAAGGCCCCGATTTGGAAGTATATGATACTGTCTACGTTAGTGAAGGACATCAAAGATATGGGAATTGGAATTACATTCTTTACTTTTTAGAAGCAAATACTGGAGGATCTGGTAGTGGAGAACTAACTTTGAAAGACCATTTAGGAACTGAACTTCTTTTTGAGACTTTTAGCCCAGGAGTAACAAAGAATGAGATGGGGAGTGTAGAAGGAAATAGTGGGAATTGGACTTTTGAGATAGCTCTTTCGGGGGATTCTTATGTTAGAATGAGAATCGCTGGAGCAATACAATACACTTACGCTGTTTAATTATCTAACAAAAAGACGATACTTTTGATCGCTTTCTTTTATTTCATTTTCAATTCTCTGTGATATGTATTTTTCAGGATTTCTAAAATTTGGAATTTTCTCTTCCATTTCTTTGAAAGTTTTGTAAGGTCTGTTATTTACTATCAAATTCATTGTCTTTTTACCTAAACCGGGTATTAATTCAAGTGAGTGATATCTACGAGAAATAGGGCCTGCATGATTGTAAAATTGAATGAATTTTTCTTCATTTTCTTTAACTATTTCATCTAATACAAATCCTAATTCTGATTGAGCCGTATGCGTTAATTCTACAAAATTGACTCTAGCTCTAACATGATCTATCTGTGTCCTTTCCTCGGTCTCTTTACCAATGTAACAGCGATCGCCTATGTTGATAGCTGCACCAGGAACTGGCTTCATATCAAAAATCTTGAATTCTTCAATTCCCAGACCGTATACTACAGCTTCTCTACGGAAGCGACGTTTGCTGTCTGGCCTTCCCTCAGGTAATACATCAAGAACGTAAGCGTGATCTTCCATAAATCATGCCCCCGTTGTCTCCCTAACGGCATTAATTATGGAATCTATTTCATCTCTACCTAAAGAAAAGCGTTCTCTCGCAAATATAGAGCGAACATCATCAGGGTGCATTGGTAATATATCTGCAATCTTTGCTGCATAATATTCATCAACATGTTCTAAATCAATTACTTTCTCAATTATGGTTTTAGATATTTCAGGCGTACTTTGTGCTAAAATACGAACATGATCTAAAGCGAGCTTGTGCTCATATTGTATTTGTTCAATAAGATTCATTCTTTCTGAACCACAGGAATCACATGTAGGGCCAGTCGGACCTTCTGCTTCTTCATCTTCCTCAGAACTTTCAGAAGCTGGTGGTTCGGGTTCAACGTCTGGAACTGGCTGAAAATGACCGCAATCTACACAACGCAGCCTGTTTTCTCTGATGCTCAATTCTTTCTCAAGTAGCTCTTTAACATCTCCTAATGTAACTGGTTCTGGTTGTGATTCTAATTCCATTTTATCTCCTTTATTTTGCCTTTCTCAAGTGCTCTGGACGAACTATTAGCTCTTTGTCCATTTTACCTACACGAGTGCGTATAACATATGCTTTTCCCTGAATTCCCGTTACTTTACCAGTTAAACCATGAAATCTATGATGTGGTTGACCTCTTTGATAAGAAGGATCTATTACAACATTGACTGTCTCTCCTTCCTCAAATTTCTGTAATGAACGTGTGATTGGGGACAATCCGCGCTCTCTAACTGGGCGAGAGAGTTTGTGGCGCGAACCACTCCTTAATCCTTGAGATCTTTTAGTCATTTTTTTCCTCTTTGGCTTCAAGATGAAGGTTAAGGACGTCCAAAACTTCCACCTTGCAATTATTACCAACCAACGACGAGAAACTGGG
>CACALG010000018.1 GCA_902533295.1 uncultured marine group III euryarchaeote
ATACTCGGTCATTATAAAATATGTAATGACGCAAACTTAAAGTGTGAACAAGTCCTGCCATATTCAATGAAGTTAATCTATCGCAACCAGAGTCAAGGCCAAAAAGTTCTGAATATTATGTTGCTGATAGCTTTCCTGACACTCATAATATCATACATCATAGGAGTAGCTAATGGCCACCACGAACCATGGTTGCCCACCATTTCAGAACTGGATGAGAAAACTCCCGAAGGAACATTATGGTCTGCCGGTCTAACTTTAGCAGGAATAATCTCGATACCTGTATGGATTAAATTGTACAACAAATGGGATGGGCAACTTCGTAGTTCGAATGCAGAACGAAAATGGCTATGGTTCAATCTTGCTTTCGTCGTGATGGCGCAAATCGCAACTGTATCTTTCATCTGGACCGTTAATTTTCCTTTGGATAAATATTCTTACGCCCATGGAGTTACAGCAGGATTGTACTTCTATCTCACACTCCTTTTGGGAACTGTTGCGATATTCGTAGTCAGACAAATAGACAATTATCCAAAAGATATAATCAGAATCAGGATAGTATTGAACATAGCAGGATATGCATCGATGGTACTTCTAGCCCTTTTTGTTCCTGAAGATGCTAAACCTCTCTTCATGTATGAATCATTAGGGCCTGACCATGATCACGGCGTTCATGCTATGTCTTCACTTTTCGAATGGTTGATGGTATTTACAGCACAAATTGGTTATTTCTATACTTTGAATCACGATATGGAAGGCGAATCAATTATAGAATAGAATTAAATCCAGCGCGCGTCTAACGAAATATGTTTGCGTGGTTAATGCATTTGATGTCAAAGATTTTTGGTAAGACTGCTAAAGAGAATATGGAAAAAATGGAAGTTGCAAATGACGCCGAAGAGGAATCAACTGAGGATGAAACAGCTGAAGAAGAATCTGAAGACTCATCCGACGATGATGATGAGGGTGGCGGTGGTGACGAAGAGGGTCTATATTCTTCGGCACAGGGCGGATTTGGTTGAAGAGAATGGCGAGGCAGTATGAGTAAGGCCTATCTGTTAGTAATTTGTTTGCTTTTTGCATCTTTCACTGGATGTATGGAAGATGAGGAGGAAGAGACTCTAGAAAGGCATGTGATAGCCAGTGGAACTGCATCTTATGAAAACGCTACTAGCTCATCAGTAATGATGGGGTGGCAATTAATTATGGGATACGAAGATTCTATGGAAACCTACCTTAATGAGATGATGGTCGTGAACCCTAATATGACTCGCGAAGAAGCGCTTGAAGTTTGTACATGTAATTCCACACACGGTCCCTCGGGATTGCCCTACAACGAAACATGGGCAGATTACGATGAATACGGATGGGAAATCACTCTAGTTTCGGGCGAAGGTACATGGGATGTAATCTGGCTTAACTATGAAGGTGCTATTCGAGCTAGCAATAAGGGTCCAGCATTTTGGAACAGCTCGTTCAGTGAATTAGACCAAAGGGGAATGAGTAATAGTGGCTCTAAGGGACCACTGGAGAAGCCAGAACAAATCTGCTCTGGTGACCCTGATAATAACTGGATGACGCCTTATGGATTTCCTAACAATTGTGAACATTCCGAACAACTATTTGCGACCAATCTCTACCAGTTTATGATTGTGAACACCGGAGAAACCGATCTTGTTCTGGAATGGACTGTTTACGGTTGGAAATAGCCTTTGAAGAAAATTTAAATCCGCACGCGTCTGACAATGAATCTATGGATACTGTATACTTAGATACTGAAACTACTGGGCTTCACGAAAGCGACGAGATTGTAGAATTGACAATCATCGATGATAACGAAGAAGTATTGATCGATACTTTGCTGAAACCAATCAATCATACAAAATGGCCTAAGGCACAGAATGTGCATGGTATTTCTCCAATGGATGTTAGAAATGCTCCAACCCAGAAACAAATATCTGATAAAATCAGAGATGTGGTGAGAGATACTAGAGTTGTAATTTACAATGCACCATACGACAGTCAATATTTGCCAGAATTAGAAGAAGCTGCAGAAGTTAGATGTGCAATGCGTGAGTTTGCTGAATGGAATAAGAGCAAATGGCTGAATTTGACGAACGCCACCAAGATTGTTGGTTACGAATGGAAAGGGGCACATCGGGCTTTAGCAGATACTAAGGCACTGAGAGCCGTGTGGCATTTTTTGCAAGATAAGGAATAATCGATCCAAAGCTTCATATGTAGGCCTGTTATGGGATATTTGGCTTCATAATGTCTAATTCTGTTGTCGAGTTATTCGCAGGTGTAGGCGGCTTCCACCTCGCAGCGAAAGAAAGTGGGTGGAATGTAATTTGGGCTAACCAATGGGAGCCTGGAGTCAAAGTTCAACATGCATTTGATTGTTATACCAAGAATTTTCCAGATACTGTTGCAGTAAACGACGATATTGCAAATGTTATTCGAGATATTCCAAAACATGATTTACTGGTTGGAGGATTTCCATGCCAGGATTATTCTGTTGCAGCCACAAAAGCAAAAGGAATTCAGGGAAAGAAGGGTGTGTTATGGTGGGAAATAGCAAAAGTTCTCTCTGCTAGAAAACCAAAGTATGTACTGTTAGAAAATGTAGATCGATTGCTAAAATCTCCAACTTCTCAAAGAGGAAGAGATTTTGCTATTATGTTAGCAACTTTCGATGAATTAGGATATAGTGTTGAATGGAGAGTAATCAATGCTGCAGATTACGGATATGCTCAACGAAGAAGACGTGTTTTTCTATTTGCATGGAAGCAAAGAAACCCATGGAATACTAAATTTAGTAAATGTAAAAACAAGGAAACTTGGTTGAAGAAAAAAGGATTGTTTTCCTCGATATTTGGTGCTGAAATGGAAGAAATAAGTAAAGTATCATTGGATCCTTCACAATCAAAACTTGAGCAGTTTACAACCGATATTAAGACTGAAAAGAAAGGAAAAGGAAAAACTCCTGAAGATAATGATAGATTATTGAGAATTAGTCAAGACTGGGATGGTTACAAATTAAGCCCATTCAAGAGAGCTGGACTTATGTCTAAAGGGGAAGTTTGGACTTGTAATTACAAATCAACCTATGAGGGAAAAAGAGTCTTGTTGGGTGATATTTTACAAAAGAAAGTAGAGGACCCATGGTTCTACATAGATGACGAAGAAATGAAACAATGGAAATATTTGAAAGGCTCTAAAAAAGAAGAAAGAGTCGTTAAAGCTACTGGATTCAAATTTAATTATTCTGAAGGCCCCCTTCCATTTCCTGACCCCTTAGATAGGCCATCAAGAACAATGATAACTGGTGAAGGTGGAAAAGCCCCTTCAAGATTTAAACATGTAGTCAAAGATTCTACCAAAAAATTGAGAAGAATAACTCCTATTGAAGCCGAAAGATTGAATGGTTTCCCTGATGATTGGACTCTAACTGAAACAATGCCTACAAATTTTCGTTACTTCTGTATGGGTAATGCTTTGGTTGTTCCTTTGGTTGGTGAGATTATGGAAGGAATCAAAAATAATTCTTAACTACGTGGCCTATTTTTCGATTTTTATCGTCCTTTTTATGTTCAATAGAAAAAGTTTCCGGAGCTTCTAAACCAATTATTACCATTGGACAAGGAAGAAGCGAAAACATCGGTTTGAGATAAGTTTCTGCTTTTTCTAAAGTGCCTATTGCATTATCAAATCCGCCTGCCTTTCTCATTTTACTGGTAGCAAATATTACAATTCCTAATTTGGTTTGTATTGCCTTATCAATATGATTGTACTCACTAGCTAATGACGGTTTGAGAAGATTCCAGGCAGTAGTTCCTCCATGGTTGAACGCCACTTCTACTGAAATTTTACCTTTAGCAAAATCTAATCTCCATTTGCCTGAAGTGTGATCTTTACTCTGGAAAATTGGTGATTCTTCTGCCCAACCTTTTGCGACTAATCTATCCTTGATTAACTTGTTTATTGTTAATGATATGCTCTTTTCTACTCTCGTGCGGGATTCGAATTCATTTATCAAATCTTCATCAGTGATTCCGCTTAATACTTCTTTAATTTCTGACCATTCATTTGAAAACTCTGAATCATTGGCTATCGTCTCTCCATTCCTATGAGAGAAGAGTCTGAACTTCATTCATCCTCGTCTGCAATCTCTACAGTACGATTGTATTCCTGAAGGTGGTCTATGTACTGTAAAACCAAATTTCATATCCAATTCTTCATAACCTGGTTGAGTCGTCCTATTTTCAAATAAAATATTACTATCATATCCTTCAGCTTGCACTATCACATAGTCTTCCGAGAATTCTGCCAATTTTTTACATTTTGGACATATTTTAGTTTCAAGTTGTCTAGTTTCAGAAGAAGATTCAGGAAGTTCAAAATCTGTGTTTGATGTTTTCCAGTGGACTATCCAAAAACCTTCATCTGTTTCGTTGCTTCCTTCATCTAAGGCTGACCAAGGGCTATTTGTAAGATCCAGATTATCTTCTATAATCGCCATTACTTGTCTACCAAATTTGTTATCGATTCCTTTCCATAGTGGTTCTGAAATTTCTAAAGATGAATCTGACATTTGGGAATTGAATTCTAAAGCCTTGTCTTTATCTCTGAATGGACCCATTGTTATCTTGAACCCATCAGAGGTTGGAGTTGAAGATAATGAAAAAATTTCTCCTGAGTTGTATATACGATCTATCAAAGCAGCATCATTTGGAATTGGTGTTGTTTCAAACTTAATCGCAGTGTCAAAGCTACCATATCTTTTGAAATAAATATTCTCTGAACCTTGGAATACAAATGGTACTGGCTTTAATTCTTCAGGTACGCGTTCTTTGACATCTATTACTAACACCATTTTACCTGTGCTTAATGTTTCTGGTATTAGAGTAGGTAAGTAAGGTCTATATATTTCACCTGGCAATGAAGCCTCAATTGCTTGCATAAGTTGTTGCTCAAAATCTTCTCTTGGATTTTGAACTCTTTGATTAAACTGAGATTCTATTCCACAAACATCTTGTACGCTAATTTTTCCATCTTGTCTTCCCAAGATTATGCGTCCAATTCCACTATTCATAAACGCATTAATGGTTCTACAAATTCGAAAGGGAAGACCGCCGTTATTTTTATCTATGTTGTCATCGCTATCTAAATCCCAAAATCCAGCTCTGTGTTCGAGTAGATAAGATTCTTGTTCTTCCACTGTAGATTCTATTTCATTCAGATGCATCTCGTCACCAAGTACGAGAAGATTATCGTCAATTTCGAATTCTCCAACATCAACCCCACAAAATTCCGCCCAGTGGATAAATAACTGCTTTCCTCTTTCATGTATAATCTCGTTGGAAAATTTTACATGCTTCATCAGAGATTTTGTAATTGTAGGTGCGCTATTACGGTAACAGAATTGACGATTGTTAATAGGAACATACTCAGCTGAAATTGGATTTCTTACTTTGTTTCTTCCCCATTTTTTTGTGTAGAAAGACAGATTTGACATTCGCTTATTCCAACCTTCATTGACTAAAGTGTGATTTCCAAGATGTTGTTTAATGTCTAGTATGTCATTATACTCTTCATCATTTAATAAAGATGAATCATAAGGTTCATTAGTTTCCGAAACACTCCACTTTTTTGAAGAACCTGGACAAATATGTTCTAATTCATTAAATGATTCAATATCTCCACTACTTGAACGACCTGTGGAGCGGATTCCTACAGATGGGTCTCTGTCAAGACTATCGTTCACTACTTTTAAAATTCGAATATGTGCTTTTTTACGAGTAGGGTGTAGTGTTGTCTTTGGTAAATTTTCACAATAACTTGGATAAAATTCAGATAATGGCCTAAATTCTGCTTGTGATTTTTCAGTAGAGGTTACTAGATTGTTCTCAACTTTTTCAACTATTTTTTCGAGGGAAATTTCTGCTTCCCCCGTACGGCCAATCATAGCTCTCCAAGTTTTGAAATAACGATCCCAATATTGTGAATTATAACCTCCCAATAACTGCTTACAAACAATTACGTATTCGAGAAGGCCAATTATTTTTTTAGGAAGATTCAAATCTGTGTTAATATCAATATCATTACCGTTGTAGTTTTCTGTTTTTATACACAATGGAATTAAAAGTCCCCAAATGGTAACCATGTTGCAATCTGCAAAGTATCTCAATCTATCGTTAGTAACTGAACTGCCTGTATGGGTGTACAATGTTTCAAAAGTTTCGGCCCATTTAACTATTTCTTCAGATATACTGACTGGATCCCAAAATTTGTCCAATGCATGATTTTCGAAATTTTGATCTTCCGGCATTAATTTCTTTTTAGATTCTTCTGAGTACTTAGTTCCTGATAAATTTGAATTGCCAAGTTTCCACATTAAGTACCATTGAATAAAAGTGGCCTTATTGGGTAATTTACGCGTTTTAGTTATAAAATCTGACCAATTTTTCACTATAGTATTTGAATTAGTTTTTATGGCAGTAGGATCTCCTTTGTGCCTCATATTAACTGCTTGTATCAAATAGCTTCTAAATAAATCATCAATTCTAATTGTTAAACCCCTATTATTCTCTCTGTCAAACCTGGCTATCGCTCTTATCGGATTTTTTTCTTTAATAATTGTAAAAGTGATACCTTTGTTTGGTTCATCGCCTATAATCCAGTGGTATAATTTACATAAATCTTCTTTTTGAAGTTTTAACGTTCTATTTTTTAAATTTGTAACTTGCTTCTCTATTCTATTTTCAATTTTTAATATTTTTGATTGGATTTCTTCGGGTTCCTCATCTTCATTTAAGTCCTCCAATTCAGACTGTAAATCCTTTAATTCATCTGATTTTTCCTTTAAAGCTTCTTCAACCTCTTCGAAAGTAGGCTGTATTGTTAACGTCTTTTTACGAACCTCTTTGGTTTTCCATTGCGAACGGTTAAAGATTGATTCTATTTGTTGAGCCTCTATTTCGGTTAAGCGTTCTTTTAATCTTTTATTAAACTCTAAAAAAGCATTATCAATTTTAGTATCTTTCTCATTCTTTTCTCTTTCATTTATTGAAGTGACGAAGGTGGACAGAGCATCACCCATTTTTTTAATGTAATCATTTTCCCAGTTTTTAGCGTCTCCGTGATTAAAACTAAACCTAGGCTTATTATTATAAACTAAAAATTTTTTTGCATAACCTACTTCCTCTATCTGCAAGACTCTGCCATCAGAGGCTACTAATTTATTTGCTAAAGATTCTAAATGATGCCTTATAACAAAAACAAGTATTTGCAAGGACCCGAGGCGCTGCTGTCCATCAATTATATCAAAAACTAAATTTGTATAATCAGGTATTCCTATAACTACACCATAACTTATTTTTTTATTAGAATAGAACTTCATGTCATAACGTATATCGTCGTAAAATTGAGATACATGTGAGCTTTCCCAAGAATAATTCCTTTGAAAATCTGGGACCCTCTGTTTATTTCCAAACCTACTTGAATTGGATATAACAAAATCCCATGGGGAGACTATGTTTTCGTTGGGGGGCACAAACAGTTAGCTATCGCCTTAATAAAATACTTTAGTAATTTATAATCATTAATTCGGCTCTTTTGCCTCTCCAGTCGCCGATAGCGCCTATTGACCACTTAGAATCTAGTACTTTTACAGTATAATTTTTGTTTTCATACAAATTCTTGATACTTGTGTGTGAATCTTTCAGAATTTCAAGAGTTGCTGAATTATTCAGCATTACTTTTGCTCCTGTTTTTGCTAAATCATGGTAAAATTGTGCCACTCTGTCCTGTAAATCATCACTGTATGCTACTTTTGAATACATTGAGGCTTTGTTTGGAGCATGATATGGTGGATCTAAATATACAAAATCTTCTGGTTTTGTTTTATTGACTGTTTCACTAAAATCTTCACAAATTATTTCTGCATTTTTCAATGCTTGACTGCAAGCCTCAATATTCTCTTTCAAATACAATTTAGGTGGATTGCCTTGTGGTGTCTTACCAAAAGGAACATTGAATTGGCCTTTACTATTCACTCTGTACAAACCGTTGAAACATGTTTTATTCAAATAAATTGTTCGAGCTGCTTGCTCTATATCATCAAGTTTACTCAAATCCCAGGCCCTAACATCAAGAAAATATTCTTTATCTTGAACCTTCAGTTGATGTTCATCCAATCTGGACATTAAGGCTTCAGGCTTTTTTTGTATAACCTGAAAAAGATTAATCAATTCTGCATTCGTATCACTTAGAACTGCTTTTTCTGGCTGTAAATGAAAGAATACAGCCCCACCTCCTAGAAATGGCTCATAATATGTCCCTTCAAACTTTGGAAAATACTCATCTAATTTCTTAATTAATTGAGTTTTTCCTCCTGCCCATTTGACAAACGGTTTGATTTTAGACATTAGCTAAATTCTCATACAGACGGGTGATATATGGGCTTCTCGACTATTTGTTCAGTCATCTAATAAAATTTTAACCTCTCCTAACTTAGCTAAACTTCTCACGAATGCTTCCTCGTTATCTGTCCTGATTTTTGATACATCAATGTGATTATATGCCTCAGATGTTTTGTAATAATCTTTCGTACTTTCCATGTACTCTTGATTATTAATTTTCTCACAGAAAGGATTTCTTGCCTGATCATGCCAAATTATCTCCGCAAAATCCTTTACGCGGTATAGCTTGCCTGTTATCCATCTTACTTTTTTCATTTTTTTACTTCCTTTTTATTGTGTTACACTATTTTTTGGAAATTTAGAGTAACTTTGACGTAAAAACTATGAAATATATAAACGTTTCTACACGATTTTAGCGAATATACGGATTACGCACACAAATCTAATGAATTACGCACACGAATGTACGGATTACACACACAATTTAGTCAGATACTGTTTATTTCTTTTTTTCTTCATTGTATAATTCTGTAATTAATTTTCCAACTTGATGGTCTTTAGATAGGCTAAGTAAGGGAATAGCTATTCTAAATGTAATTAATAGAAGAAAAAGAGACATAAAAACGATAAGAATATTGTACATAGTTCCAAAATATCCTCCTCGAGTAATTTCGGGAAAAGTTTCATGAATAAAAAAAGAAGATACTACACTCAAACAAAAGGATATAGGTACTGCGAATAATACAATGATAACTGCTAATCTAACATTTTCCCTGAATTTATCTTCATTAAACTTTTCTAATTCTTCTCGGATACTATTAAGATTTTCATTTATATTTTCAAGGATATCAGAAGATTCAGGTTCCGAGATTTCCTCTTCAATTTGTTCGAATTCTTCTTCAGACATTAAATCTAATTAGAAGTATGTTGAATATATTGTTTACTGACTCTCGTCCATAACCTTATACTATACCAATACTGTGCATATCATGTACTACAGAATCAATATCATATCGTTCGATGCCAGCCGAAAAGACGACTACATGGCCTACTTCGACTCTGTCAGAGATCAGATTAAGGCGATCTCAGGACTTCAATCTCTAAATGTCATTGAGACTGGAGAAGGTGAAGCTGTCGGAGTAGCATGCTACGATAGCAAAGAAAGTGCAGAAGATGCATTTCCTACAGTCAAAGAAATCATGGGCGGAATGGCTCAATTCTTTACTGGGCCTCCAGAACTAAAACTTGGCCCCATAATGTGGTCCTTGTAATCTTAATGACTTTATGAAGATTGATTATATCAATCCTTCAGTTTCCACTCTGATTTCATATTCGCCTGAATACATAGTAGAACCAACTCCATCCAATCCTGAACCTGAAATTACTATGGTCCAGTTACCTGCTATCACTGGAAGCATGTATATTCTTTCACTAATTTCGTTATTCCAAGTTACCAACTCATAGCCCTCACCATGCTCTCCTCCTTCTGGATCCCTAATACTGAGATTCAAGGATCCTGCAGGTCCTTCGGATGGCTTGTTACCTTGAGCTGTATCGTAATCAATACTCAAAAAGAGACTTACATCTTTTGCCTCCCAACTACTTTCAATCACAAAATTATGCTCATATTTTACCCAGGAAGTATTGTGCAACGCTTGTTGAAATTGAACCGGATTCTCAGACATGTTTCCTATGGCTTCTATTAGTTCTCCTTGATCTTGATTGGACTCTGGGGCAAATTGCCCTTCACCACTCCAAACTTCAAAAAATTCATAAGTACTTGAATCCTGCTCAGTAATGCATCCTGTAAAAGACGTGAAAATCAAACAAATTACAAAAAGGTAGGATTTATTCATATTCTTCTCAATCATAAATTAAAATTGAGTATTTACCAATAATCCATTGGGTCCCATTGTTCTTGACTTACCACAGGCCAACCATCTTCCCAAGTTAAGGTTCGGGCATGTGCGTATGCCCAAGGTTCTCCATCGTCTGGATAATAATGATGTGTGAAAACCTGAACTTTGTCTTCTCCAGTACCATATTCGAAAATTCCTGCGTGGCCTGGTCCTATGACATCATGTGATTCGTGTGCAATAACCAAATTTCCACCGTCTTCTAACATATCAGTTCCTGTTTCGTCAAGATATGGCCCCGTGACTGACTCTGATCTTCCTACAACTATTTCATAAGTTGAATCAACTCCCTGACAGCAATCATACCAATTAACAAAGAGATAGTACCAATCGCCCTCCTTGTGAATGTATGGGGCTTCTATCCAAGGATCTCCATCATTTTCAGCATCACTCGGCCCATTAGCTAAGTGGACATAATCTCCATTATCGCCATTGTCCCAGGACAAGGGATCTCCGCTGATATGTTCCCCTGTTTCTGGATTTAATTCTGTAATCCATATGTGTGCTCCGCCATAGACCATGTACATTCTTCCATCATCATCAATGAAAATTGCTGGATCTAATGCTGGAGGTTCTGGATCGTCATTATTCTCTTCACCTTCTTCCTGACAAATTATTGGTGAACCGTGATCCTCCCATACTAAGTTAGGAGCTGTACCTGTAGCTGTTATCATACCAATACAACTTTGTGTGTCTTCATGGCTATCTTCATTGGACATCGGTAAAGTGTAGTACATTGTATGTGGTCCATGGAAATTTGGGGCCCACAAAGCACCATCATTACTTGGGACATATTCGGCATGCCAAGCTGGTTTTTCAGACAACAAACATTGTCCTGGAGTAAACGTTGATTCGCCTGGGAAAATGTACCAGGTTTCAAGTCCACAATTGTATCCATCTTCTTGAGCTTTGCCAGTAACGCCAAACATTAGCATACCATCAATCTCAACTATTTCTGAAATATCGTGTATGGCCCACTCGTCTTCAGTATAGTAATATTCTCCATCATAATTCATACTATTGAATACATCTTCAAGTCGGTTTACTGTGACATTGTATGATATTGCAGAATCATCATGGACCTCATCAGATAGAGTTTCTTCTACCTCTTCATCATCTTCCAAACATCCAGTAAACACTACGGAAACCATGAAAAAAACGACAAGCATTGAGCTTACACTCTTCGAAAACATTGGATTTCGTTTAACTATTTAGTTTCCAAGTAGTTTAGCACTACCAATACTATCTCCACTGGCATCATGCTTAATATCTAAAATCCAACCACTTTCAGTAGGTCCGTTAGCTGAATTACCTTGCCCAAAAACTAGAAATTTATCTCCGGGCGACAATTTACCATTGCGATCATCATCAAAGAAATGAACTGGATAGTTTGAACCGTCATCTGCAGAGACATTGTTAGCTCGGTTCTCCAATTTCCCGTCATCTCCCTCGTAGGTTGTCTCTATGCCGTGTAACTCTCCGCTAACATTTTGCATGGCGATTTCTCCAAATCCGTTACCTTCAGTATAGGTTGCGCCAGTTCCATTTTTCAAGAAATAACTGAATCCAGCTAAGTTTTCTTGCTTACTGACTTTTATGACCTCTACGTGCCATTTGCCACCACTATCTTTTTCAACAAAAAAAGTTGCAATTGGAGCTAATGCTCCTTCTTCTTCTTCTACACAGCCCGTAAAAGTCATTGCTAACATCGCAAAAGCGACTAAAAACACTTTGTTCATGACGGTGAGAAATTATATCTATTATTAAAGCTATCATTATAGTGGAATAATACGCAAAAGTATTTATGAGAATACGATATAGGTAATTTAAGCTGGGATAGCTAAACCTGATGAAAAAGACAACTATTGCCAAGATAATGCACAAAGATGTTATGAGCGTTCGTTCAACGACGTCTGCCCAGCAATGTGCTGTCAAAATGACTAAAGAAAGAGTTGGATGTCTTATTGTTTTAGATAAGAGAGAACCTGTTGGAATTATTACTGAAAGAGGGTTTGCTGATCTTGTAAAGAAAGGAAATTTTGATTGTAAGAAAGTAACTGCTCAAGATTTTATGACGGCTCCATTGATTACGGTTGATGTAAATACGAGCTATGAAAAGGCTATGAGAATATTCGACAAGGAAGAAATTAAACGAATGCCTGTTGTAGATAACGGAGAAGTCGTTGGACTTCTTACTTTACGAAATTTGGTTACTCATTCTAAGAAAGCTATGAGGATATTGAAGAGAGAAAATAATGTCCTCAAATCAATGGCTGAACAACGCGGTATGACTAGAGAATAACGGGTGAAATGAGCACAAGAAAGGAATATGTCCGTAATTGGTGGGACCTTTCTAGGGGTTGGAATATGCTTTGGGGAATTTCTACTGTTGCTCTAGGTGCTGTAATGATGGGAGTTGATTATGAAGAAAAAATCATAACTCTTGCCTTGCATGCATTTACTATTGGTTGTTTTATCGCCGGTTGGTTTGCAATAAATGATTTGTTAGATATAGATATTGATCGCATCAATCATCCACAAAGACCATTGCCTTCTGAAAATATATCTGAATTGAGTGCAAAAAAATATGGACATCGGATGATGATTCTATCTGGTGTTGGTATGGTTGCAATAATAATGAATGATGAGAAAAATATGGGAGGAATGGCTTGGAAAGATTCCGTTGCTGTTTGGTTAGTAGCACTTCTGATGATGATTGCATATGAACTAGATGGGCCCTACAATCCTGCTTTGAAGAAAAGAATGTTCTGGGGAAATCTAACTATTGCTATGACTATGGCAATTACTATCTTATTTGGTGCGGCTGCGATTGATTATGCATTGCACCCTCTGCTTTGGCTTGTCGCCGCTGCTGCTTGTGTTTTGACTACTGCAAGAGAAATAATTATGGATAACCGAGATGCCATTGGAGACATAGATAGAAACACTTATGCAAAAATTAAAGGCGTTGAAAGAACACGTAGAACTGTCTGGATTTTGAGTGTTGCAGCTTGTTTGCTCTTGGTTATGCCATTTGCTCTCGGATACTTGCCCTGGGAATTAGTTGTAATCGTATTGCCCTCTATCGCATTTGCAATTATGACCAAACCCTACCTTAGTCGAGGAAAAGATGGTAAGGTAGGTAATCTTCTAAGGCTATCTATGATATCTGGGTTAGCCGGATTAGCTGCTTGTGGTATAATAATAAATTGATAGTTGGGTGAACTATCGTAAAAACTATCTAACATAATTAATATATTAGTCTGGGCTCTTGAAAGAAAGTGAATCTAGAGAATTTAACTAAATTTGCAAACCGATTTCAGAAGAATAGAGAAGAGCTTGCCAAGATAAATGCAGCTATTGCTAAAACTAACAATATTAATTATTTTTTCTATGAATGTAAAAGCATCATAGAAAAGCTTGAGAAACTGCAAAATCAAGCTCGTAACGAAAGGCTAACTTTTCCAGAACAGAACTATGAAAATGCTAAAGAATACTTTGAAAAAGGAGAATATGAAACTGCAATTGATATTGCAGTTAGAGAAATTCAAGAAATGGAATACCTCCTCCGACGTGTCGAAGAAGCTATAGAGTTAGTTCAAACATTTAGTGCATATATACAACAAACAAGAGAACACATTCTTGTTGAACAATTTGTAGAAAAAGAAGAAGAAACCGAACGAAGTCTAGAGGAAAGAGATGTTGAGAAAACGATAAATTTAGCCAATCAAGGAATTAAAGAAATTAAAGATGCACTCCAAAATTGGATTCCAAAAATTAAGATAACATTGCCTGATGATTTAGTTGCAACGGAATCGAATAGGGCAGTAATCTTAGTAGAGAATATTGGTAAAGTCAAGATAAATTCTGTCACACTAGTTGTAGACGGAGTAACTGTTTCAGGGAATTTGTCAACAGGTGCAATTGAACCAAACAACTCAGAAGAATTAGTGGTGGCTATGGTTCCCTCAACACCGGGAAATATACCTGTGACAATAACATCGTCCTGTTTTAGATCTTATGATAATACTGAAACAATGATTGATGAACAAATTTGGATTGAAATTTTGAGACCTGAATTTACAAGAATTAAAAGTTCCAAGTCGAAAAAAGAAGCAAAGGAAGAAAAGGAGGTGGAAGAGGATGTAATTGTTGAACCCGAATGGGAACCTCCTCATGATTTATCTGCGGAAGAAACTACTATTGGACAATTTTTTGAAAAACGATGGGAGTCTTATCGAGCTTATCCCGATAATAATGCTATTTTAGATCATCTCCATAATAATCGAGAAAGATATGCTATTTCATCCTATTTTGAAATCCCTAATGAACCTAAAGGTGTAATGGAGGATTGGGCC